>DRKO01000430.1 GCA_011051745.1 Chloroflexota bacterium
GCGCACAAGGGTAATGACGAGGGGCGCGGTGGGCGCGTTGGTGATCCACGTCTTGCTACCGTTAATGATCCAGCTATTCCCCTCTCTGACGGCGGTCGTTCGCACGCCGCCCACCAGATCGGACCCGGCGTCCGGCTCCGTGAGCGCCAGGGAGCCGAGCACCTTTCCGGTGGTCAGGAGCGGAAGGTACTTTTCCTTCTGCTCCGGTGTTCCCCACTTCACGATGGGGAAGCAACACAGCCCGTTATGGGCGGCGACGGCCAGACCGGTGCTGCCACAGGCCCGCGAGATTTCCTCAAGCGCGATGGCGGCGCTGACGCTGTCCAGATCGGCCCCGCCGTACTCCTCCGGGACCTGAAGGCCGGTCAGGCCGAGCACCGGCATTCTGGCGATGGCTTCCCAGCGAAGCTCCTGTTTATCGTCTACTTCAGCGGCGTAGGGCCTGAGTTCTTTCTCCGCGAAGTCGCGCACGGCGGCGCGGTACATGCGCTGCTCCTCATTGAGGGCAAAGTCCATGAGTGACTCCTTTAAGCAAGGGGCACGAGCGGGTTATCTATAGTATAGCAGGTTGGCGATCGGGGCCTGGGCTGGCTTGCTGGCCCCCTGATCTGGTGGCATGATAGGGGAGCATGGTCGGCGCTGAGCATCCGGCTGTGTTACATCTGATTGGCTCTCGTCTCCGGGGAGAATTGCGGTGATAATGACGGCCCTTTTGCTGACCAGTATAGCGGTGCCCGTCGTCGGGGTGGGCGTGGTGCTGGGATTCGAAGTTCTTGCCCGAAAGGCCAGCCGCTCGCAGCTTATCGGGTATCTGGTTGCGGTGGGCGTGGGAGCGGTGATCGTCACGCCCCTGATCATGTATAACTTCGCTGATTTCTTCCCCGGCCCCGGCCTGTGCGCCTCCTTTCTCCTCCTCTTCGTCGCCTTCTTTTCATTTCTTTTTCTGGCGGCCCGCAGACAAAGGGTGAAAGAAGCCCTTGGCGGGGACAGAGAGCAATACAGGCTGTATCTGGTCGGCCTGTTCCTCGTTCCAGCCCTGCTGATCGCCCCCATCGTGGGAGCATTTGGCCTGACCGGAGCCTGCAACGCCGCGAATCGCGTTCTGGTGAGCGACATAGTGGAGGCGGCGCAGGCCTACAAACAGGATCAGGGGGAGTACCCCGATACACTCGAAGCACTCGTGCCCGGCTACCTGCCGGAAATCCCTGCCCCGCGCTGCCTTGCGCCGTACGGGTGGCTTTCGATGTTCGACCGGACCGGTGAGACCTTCGAGATCGTGAGGTGCAGGGATGAGGACGCGACTCTGATTCTGGCCCCGCTGGTGGGGGATGGCTCGTTCCGGGGGCGGTACAATCTGGAAACCGGCGTCTGGACGCCCAAAGTGAGTTTTCTGGACGGCTGGTGCAGCTACCTGAGGTGACGCAACCCCGCGTCAGCCTGTGCGTACTGGTATTTAGATAACGAGTAGGGAGATAAGCCGCGTGACCGATCAGGACAAAGATAAGAAGAGCAAGCTGGGGCCAACCCCGTGGGGGTCTGAGCCAATTAAGGGGCTGAATTACGACTATCTCGACATTGACAGGCCGCCAGCCGTCGAGCCGAAGCCGACCATGCCGACGCCGGTCGAGTATAACGCCATGCAGGCGCAGGACTTCTACCAGCGCATCCGGGGGAAGATCGTCCGCTGGGCGCAGGGCGCAGGCGCGGGCAAGGAGGTCACGCAGTATATTCTGCTGGTTCCAGACATCATGGCGCTGTTCGTGCGCCTGATGGGCGATCCGCGCGTCTCGGCGGCGCTCAAGGCCGAGATCGCCGCCGCCTCGGCCTATATCATCATTCCGGTTGACCTGATGCCAGAGGCCGTGATGGGCCCGGCGGGGTTGATTGACGATGCGATTGTGGGCGTGATCGCGCTTAATCGCGTCGTGAAGGCGATGGGGCAGGCAGGCGAGGACGTGCTGCGCCAGTACTGGGACGGCGACGACGATATCCTCGATGTTATCAAAGACCTGCTGACGAAGGCCGATCGGTTCGTGACGGGCACGGTCTGGAACGGGATCAAGAAATTCATGTCCGACGCGGCCCAGCAAATCCCTGGAGGGGGCGGCGGTGGTGGCGCAGGCGCGAGCGAGGGTCCGGTGGTGGAAGGCTCGGCCCGCCCGATCGTCCCTCCGCAGAGCGAGGACGACGGAGAACAGGACGGCGGCTTCCGACCGATTGTGCCGCCTGACAGTCAGACCCCTTGAGGGAGCCGGAGCGGCTCAACTACTGCCTGGCTGATAGGCCGACCATGTCCCCGGCTGCCCTCGCTTGAAGACGAACACAGTATTAAGCGGGGGCAGGTAGATCATTTCCCCGTACTGGAACATCTGCATCGTCGCCGTGATGGGACGCTCCGGCCCTGTGCCGTAGCCGATCCGCTCACGCAGGCCGGGCGTCTCACGCCAGACCTTGCCCAGCGCGTCGCGCGGCTCGTAGAGGCCCGCCGGGGGCAGAAAGTTGCCACTGGAAGGGTCTTCGTGGGGGTCGAAGGTATCATCCTGGCGGGTATAGGTCAGGTCGTCGAGCAGGATATAGATCACCCGACCCTCAAGCCAGCCGACGTTGGACAGCCAGAGCATGTGCCCCCGCTCGAAGGGCTGGTAACGCACCTCGACCGGCCAGACGCGGGGCGGCTCCTCCGCCTCAGGGGGCGCGGTCGGGCAGCCCAGCGCCGGAGGCAGGCCGGGGTCAGATTCGTAGACGGCGAGAAACTCGGCCTCCGGGCGGTGCTCACACGGTTCATCACTGATGCCGGGGATCGTCGCCGTGACCTCCGGCGTTGGCGTCTCGGTCGGGCCAAAGGTCGGGGGACGGGTGAGTGTGGCCGTCGGCGTGGCGGTGGGGCCTGTTGGTGTCGCAGACGGGAGGAGGGTCGGGGTAGGGGGCGGCGTCGGGCTGTAGACAGGCCGGGGCGTCGCGGTGATGAACGGGTAAGGGGTGATGGTGGGCCCTGCGCTGGCTGCGCCACAGGCGACCAGCACAAGGCTGAGGAGGAGCGCTGCCGTGAATGCCAGCGCTCCTCTTCCGTGTACGGTGGGTGGCGGTGAAGGTTTCCTGTTCATGGGTTGGAGAATCGAGCAGCCTTGAGACTGGGGTCGTCTCCCCTGATTGTTATTCGACTGGCACGAAGTAAACGTCGGTCGGTTTGATCTTGCTGTTGCGCCGGTAGCGGGCCTGCACCTGCATTCCGATCCAGTCGAGCGACACTTCGTCGGGGTCTACGCCGGTCAACCGCGCCAGAAAGAGGGTGTCCACCCCCTCGTATTCGATCAGGGCCAGCACGAAGGGCGTCTCTTTGAGGAACTCCTCCGAGCCGAAGTAGCACACGGTGAAGGCGTGGACGGTTCCCCTCTCCGGCAGCACAACCCACTCGGTCTCGTGGCCGGTGTACATGTCATGGCCGCGCGGGGTGGCGTAAGTGTAGCCGGTCTCCGGGTCGCGGTTGCCGAGTTGAACCCTGTTCGTCAGCCCGGCGAAGAAGGGCGAATCCTGCCCGTAGGAATGCAGATACTCGATGTGGTACGACTGCCGCACACGGAGCGGCTTCATCCTGCGCAGGCTCGCCAGCCCTTCCGTATCCAGCACGAGGGGGAAGGGCAGATCGAAGACGACGGTCCCGTCCAGGGTCTCTTCAAATTTCCGGGGTAGCTTCGCCATGAGTCCTACTCCTCCGCTTCCAGAATCGAGACGGTGACATACGTGCCGGTTCCGGCGTGGCTGTGGATCGCGCCGCGCTTTGCGCCCTGCACCTGCAGGGTGGCGTCGCCGAAGTGTTTCTCAATCGTGCCCTGCAACTGCCAGATGGCAAACACGGCCTGCATCAGGCCGGTTGCGCCGACCGGATGGCCGCAGGCGATCAGGCCGCCGGAAGGGTTGACGGGGCAGATCGGCTCCTCCGGCAGGTTCAGGCCGTAGTCAATGCCCGGCACGAATGCCTTCCCGCTGGCTGCAAAGGGGCCTCCTTCGCCGTAGCGGCACAACCCCATATCCTCATAGGTCTGAATCTCTGAGGAGGTGTAGGCGTCGTGTAGCTCGATGAAGTCGAGGTCTTCAAGCGGGTTGGTGATCCCGGCGTTCTCGTAGGCCTGCTTGCTCGCCATGCGACCGGCCCGGAAGGAGTGCACGCCGGGATAGCGGAAGCCGTGATCCCACAACTCGCGGTAGTAGGCGACGGTATCGGCGTTCTCCTGCTCGTGGGGGAGGGCGTTGTACTTCATGAAGTCGTCAAACGACTGATGGGGCCGGTCGGCCATGCGCATGGCGTCCGTGCCGCGCCCGATGCCTGTGACGAGGACGCGGGAGTATGTCTTCCCGCTGGCGGCTTCCAGCCTCGCCAGCCCCTCCTCGGAGCAGAGGATCACCACCGCCGCGCCGTCACTCATCACGCAGATGTCCAGCCGCGTCAGGGGCCAGGCGACCATCGGCGCGTTGCGCACGTCCTCGATGGTGTAGCGGTTACGCTTCTGGGCGTAGGGGTTGTGGAAGGCGTTAATGTGATTCTTCACGGAGACGTGCGCCAGTTGCTCGACCGTTGTTCCGAATTCCTTCATGTGGCGCGTGACCATCATGGCATAGTAGCCGGAATAGAAGCCGCCGACCGGATAGTCAAAGCTCACATCGGAGGCCAGCGCGATGAACTCGTTCCCTTTCCAGGTTTCGACGTGGCTCATCGTCTCAAAGCCGTAAGCGACGCAGACATCCATGTAGCCGCTGGCGACGGCTTTCCAGGCTTCCTGAAAACAGATTCCGCCCGTTGCGCCGCCGCCCTCCACGCGGTGGCCGGGCTTGGGGCACAGGCCGAGATAGTCCTGCACCATGATGCCCGCCATCAACTGACGGGTGAAATGGTCGGAGAAGTAGCTTGCGACGGAGCCGTCAACCAGTTCGTTGAATTGCCTGAATTCCAGGCCGAGATCGGCGATGGCGTAGTCATACGCTTCTTTGACCACAGCCTGGAAGGTCTTGTCGGGACGGGATTTAGCAAATTTGCTCACTCCGCCCGAAACAGCGTAGACCTTTCTCATTCAGCCTTCCTCCTTATAACAGCCTGCGTTTACGAGTCGGGGGCGGCGATCAGGCCCCCTTCCTGCTCTGCGAAAACCGAGTCGAAAAAGCCAACGATGCGCTGCTCATATTCCTGCGGCGCGACGGCCCGATAGCCGCCGTGTCCGGTTCCCGGCACGATCCAGAGGTCTTTCGGCTCACCGGCGGCGGCGTAGAGCGCTTCCCCGAAGATCGCTTCCTCCTCCCCGTAGATCAGCAACAGAGGGCGCGGGCTGATCTGGCCGATCACGCTGATCGGGCTGACCTCCCGCGCGGGCACGCCAAGCTGCGCGTTGATGCTCCACAGCACCAGACGCCGGAAGGCACGCTGATAAAGGGGAAGATCGAGATGGCGGTCTAAGATGTCGTCCTCCAGACTGGTGAAGCCGCCCATCGCCACGACGGCCTCGATGGCCGGTTCCTGAGCGGCGGCGAGAAGAGCCGCCGTCCCGTTCGAGGAGAAGCCGTGCACACCGATGTGCGCCACGTCGGGGCGCGTTTGCAGGTAATCCACCGCGCCCAGCACGTCCTGCGCCTCGTAGTAGCCGGTCGTGAAGAGCAGCGAAGGATCGGCGCAGGAGCGGTGTTCAAAAATCAGGGTGCTGTATCCGGCCCGCGCCAGCATTTCGGCATCTGGAAGCGCAAAGGCTGTGTTTCCAGAGAGGCCGGGCAGCACGATGATGGCGATCTCTGGATGCTCGCTCCCCGGAGCGTACCAGCCCCGCAGCGTGTACCCCTCACGGGAGGGGAACTCGACGGCCCGGGATGGATAACCCGCGCCTTCCAGACTGGCCCGCTCCCCCCGGCAGCCTACGTGGAGCAGCCTGTAAGCGTACAGCCAGGCCCCGGCAAGATGAAGCAGGACGACGAGCGCCAGCAGTGAGACGAGCGCAAACCCCGTCAGCCGGGCGAGGCGTTTCCAGTCGAGCGAGAGAGACCTCATAGGACGTTATTATAGGCGACTCCGGGTGGGGCGGGAAATCAGGGATCGAGGAGGGGGGAGCGGAGGGGCACAGCGAACCTGTGCCCCTGTGTGATGGATTCGAGACGGGGCCGGGGCTGCGCTCTCTACCTGCCCAGCCGTTCGGCCAGCAGATCGGCCAGCGTGGGCGTGCCGATCACCTGAAGCTCGTAGCGGACCCGCTCAACCGGTATGCTGACGTTAATCACGCGGCGCAGGTCAATTGGCGTGGCGGCGATCACGAGATCGGCTTCCGAGCGATTGATTGTGGCTTCCAGATCGGCCATCTGTTCGGGACCATAGCCCATCGCGGGGAGCACGCTACCGGTGGTCGGATATTTCGCGTATGTCTCCCTGATGGAGCGAACGGCGAAGGGGCGGGGATCAATGATCTCGGCGGCCCCGAAACGCTCGGCGGCAACAACGCCCGCACCATAAGCCATCTCCCCATGAGTCAGGGTGGGGCCGTCCTCCACGACGAGCACGCGCTTGCCCCGAATGGCCTCTGGATGATCTACAAAGATCGGGGAGGCGGCTTCGAGGATGACCGCGCCGGGGTTGACCTTCTGGATGTTGGCCCGTACCGTGAGGACGTTTTCGTAGTCGGCGGTATCCACCTTGTTGATCACGACGATGTCGGCCAGCCGCAGGTTGGCCTCACCGGGATGGTAGGTGACTTCGTGGCCGGGACGGTGGGGGTCGGCGATGACGATGTGGACGTCAGAGGCGAAAAACGGAAGGTCGTTGTTCCCGCCGTCCCACAGGATCACATCGGCCTCTTCCTCGGCCCGGCGGAGGATGGCTTCGTAGTCCACACCGGCGTAAACGACGATGCCCCGATCAAGGTGCGGCTCGTATTCCTCGCGCTCCTCGATGGTGCATTCATACCGATCCAGATCATCGTAGCTGGCGAAACGCTGGACGGCCTGCTCCGCCAGATCGCCGTAGGGCATGGGGTGACGGACGGCAACCACCCGGTAGCCCATAGACTGCAGGAGGGTGGCGACGTGGCGGGTGGTCTGGCTCTTGCCGCTGCCGGTGCGTACCGCGCCGATGGAGACAACCGGCTTGCTGCTCTTTAGCCGGGTGGATCGTGTGCCCATCAGGCGGTAGTCCGCGCCCGCCGCCAGCACCAGCGAGGCCCTGTGCATGACGTACTCGTGGGATACGTCACTGTAGGCGAAGATCACCTGCTCGATGTCGTGCTCGCGGATCAGGTCGGCGAGCTTCGCTTCCTCGTAGATGGGGATGCCGTCTGGATAGAGCCTGCCGGAGAGCTCCGGCGGATAGCGGCGGCCCTCAATGCCCGGTATCTGTGTGGCAGTAAAGGCGACCACTTCGTACTGCTCATTATCGCGGAAAAAGACGTTGAAGTTATGGAAGTCGCGCCCGGCGGCTCCCATGATCAACACACGTGTACGGCTCATAGAGTCTCCTGTCTGTTGAATGGATGGTTCCTGCACCCGCACCGGACGGGGAGGAAGTGTGCTCGAACAGTCGAACCCTGATGGCTCTCTGCCCGCTCAGGCAAAGAGCGCCAGCACAATGCTCAACAGGTACAGCACAAACAACGGCGCGGCGACGATCCCCATGTTGATCGGATCGGGCGTGGGGGTGACAACGGCGGCGAGGACGGCGATCAGGACCAGGGCGATGCGCCAGTTTTCGGCCAGCATCTTTGCGTTGACGATCTTCAGCTTTGCCAGCCCGAAGATGACAAGCGGCATCTCAAAACTGATGCCCACCCACAGCAGGACGTTCGTCACGAACTTGAGGTAGTCTTCCAGAGTCGGGGTGGCGTTGATGCCCATGAAGTTGATCAGAAACGGCACGGCCACCGGCAGCATCGCGAGGTAGGCGAAGGCCACCCCGGCGATGAACAGGAAAGCGGCGAACGGGAACAGAAAGTAGAACACGCGGCGTTCGGAGGGCTTCAACCCGGCGGCGATAAAGATCCATAGCTGGGCGATGACGTAGGGTGAGGCCAGGATGATGCCCAGCGTGATCGAGACGCGGAAGAAGATGCCGAACGGCTCGGTGACGCGGATCGCCTGCAATGCCTCCAGCCCGCCGACCGGCTCGGCCAGCACGATGATGATCTGCTGGGTGATCGCCGCCGAGAGGATGGACGAAACGATGATGGCGATCAGGCTTTTGAGCAGCCGCTCGCGGAGCTCGATCACGTGCGGGAGGATGGAAGCGGGGTTCTCGAAGATCACGCCCAGGTCGCCTCCGTCCTCAGGCGGGTTGGCGATCAGGTGGCGGTTACGGATCAGGGCGACCAGCGCCGC
>DRKO01000431.1 GCA_011051745.1 Chloroflexota bacterium
CCCTCCAGAGAGCGAGACGCTGGGCGATCTGACGTTCCCCGACGGGACGCCCATCTACAACGAGCGTGAGCTCTCCCACATGCATGATGTCAAAGTCGTGACCCGCCAGCTCGTGCGCTATGGGTTCGCTCTGCTGGGCATCTGGGGGGTGTGCGTGGTGGGGCTGGCGATCCATCCGACCACCCGCAGGGTTCTTTATCTCGCTCTTTTCAGGGGGAGTTTTCTCACGGTTGCCTTGATCATCGTGGGGCTGGTGACGACCGCGACCTCGTTCAACTGGCTGTTCGCTCAGTTCCACGCCCTTTTCTTCGTCGGTAACTCCTGGATTTTCCCGACTTCCGACACGCTGATCCGCCTCTTCCCTCAGAAGTTCTGGGTAGATGCCTTTGTGTTGATCTTCGGGGGCACGTTCATTGAAGCGTTGCTGCTGGGCGGGGCCGCCTGGCTTCTCCTGAAGCGTGCCTCTCCCCCCCGCTGAGCAAACAACAGAGGGGGATGCGCCTGTGTGCATCCCCCTTTCCGGTAGTCTCCTCACACGTTCTACGCGCCGAACCGTTTCAGCCGTCTGGCATGGGCCAGCGCAAGCGGCATCAGGTCGGTGGCCGGGAACTGTCCCAGCGCCCCGCCCATGCACTGCCGCTCCCCGAAGCCGGTGACGTTATCTCGCATGTGGGTGGCCGGGGCCCAGATTAACGTGGGAACCGGATGGAAGGAGTGGGATCGCAGCTTGGCGGGCGTGGAGTGGTCGCCTGTGACGATCAGCACGTCCGGATTCAGGTCCAGCAGGGCCGGTAGGGCTGCGTCCACCTGTTCGATCACGGCCACTTTGGCGTCAAACTTCCCGTCCTCCCCCCGGCTGTCTGTGTACTTGATGTGGACAAACACGAAGTCGTGGCTATCCCAGGTGGCCGCCACCCGGTTGAACTCGTCCAGCGGCTCATCGTGGGCGGTCGTTTCGATGATGTCCATCCCGATCAGCCGGCTGACTCCCTTATACATCGGGTAGACGGCCACGCAGGCCGCCGTGAGCTTATAAACGTCCTTGAACTGGGGAAGAGCCGGGTCGGTGGCGAATCCGCGCAGCGTCACCATGTTGGCCGGATGATGGCCTCTGAGCTTCTCGCGGGCCTGCGCCAGAAATTCGTTCACCAGCTCGGCGGTGTGCTGTGCCGCCGGATCGTCTGCCGCCTCCGGCACTGGCCGGGCCGGGAAGGGTGCGACGCCGGTTTTGCCGGGGTCGGTGTCCATCAGCGCCGGGCTGAGTCCCTCGCCCCGCAGGAGCAGCACAAAGCGGTGCTCCTTGACCTCGCGCACGATCATCTCAACGCCGGGCAACTCGATCTCCTGAAGGGTGGCGCAGGCCTCTGCCCCCTTCTCGGTGGGGATTCGTCCGGCCCGCCGGTCAACGATCACGCCGTTCTCGTCAACCGTACAGAAATTGCCCCGCGCGGCCACATCGCCCACCCGGACTTCCAGCCCGATTCCGGCGGCCTCCAGCGCCCCTCGCCCGATCTCGTAGGTCAGTGGATCGTATCCAAAGAGCGCCAGATGGCCCGGCCCGCTGCCCGGCTCAATCCCCCGCGCGATCGGGATGCTGAGGCCGGTGCTACCCTCTCGGGCCAGCCGGTCGAGATTGGGCGTTACGGCGGCTTCCAGTTCCGTCGGGCCGTCCACCTCCAGCGGGAGGCCGCCCAGCCCGTCCATTACCAGCAGAATGATTTTGCCGCCGCTTTCGGTGGCAAGCTGACGCATCAGATCAAAGTTAGCCATTTTGGCGCAACTCCTTGTTGACTCAGGTCACATATCAGGTTGTAGCACCGAACCCCCCGGCGTTCAAGGCGTTCAGAAGGGATAGGCCAGAGGCAGGACGAAGATCACCCCCAGCGCCGTGATCACCATCAGGGGGAACCCCAGCCGGGCGTAGTCGCGGAAGTGATACCCTCCGGGGCCCATCACGAGCAGGTTAGCGGGGTGTCCCACCGGCGAGAGGAACGCCGTCGAAGCGCCGACCGCCACTCCCATCATCATCGTTTGAGGGTTCAGGCCGTAGTTGAGCGCCGTTGTCAGCGCCAGCGGCCCGATGATGAGGGTGGCCGCCGGGCCGGAGGTAAGCTGCGTTAGCGCAGCCGTGAACAGAAAGAACGCCATCAGGAGGGCCTGCGGACCTCCCCCGCCGACGGTTTGCAGCAGCAGGCCCGTCAGGAAATCCGCCGCTCCGCTCCGCTCAAGTGCCACCGCCAGCGGGGCCATGCCGCCGATCAGGAAGAGAACCTGCCACTGGATGCTGTTCCGTGCCTGTTCGATGGTCTCGCAGCCTGTGGCGACGACTGCGATCCCCGCTATCAACGCCGCCAGCGCGACGGGCAGCAGATTGGCCGCAATCACGATCAGGAAGAGAAACAGGGTCAGGATGGCAATTGCGGCGTGCTCTGTGTGCTCCGGGATGTCGGGCAGATGCGTCAGGACGAGGAAATCGGGGTCCTCGCTGAGGACGCGCAGGCGGTCGGGAAGCCCCTGCACCAGCAGAGCATCCCCCCTCTGCAGAGGGCGCTCGGCCAGATGGGAGCGATAGGGGCGTCCCCCGTGCCAGACCGCGAGCACATTCAACCCGTACTTCTCCCGGAAGTTGATCTGGCCCAGCGTCTGGCCCGCCAGGCTACTGCGCGGGGAGAGGACGACCTCGGCCAGCTCGCTATTGTTGGCGAACAGCACCCCGTTCCGCCGCTCATCCAGATCGCTGACGCTCAGCCTCAGGTCATCCGCCGCCGCAGCGACATCATCCGGTCTCCCTTCCAGCAGCAACCAGTCGTCGGCCTGAAGGCGCATATCCGCTTCAGGAGGGGTGAAGGTCCGCCGCCCGCGCACCACAGCCGCCACGGTAACGCCATACCGGCGTCCCAGGTCGCTTTCCCTGAGCGTTTTCCCCGTCAGAGGGGACTGGTGAGCGACTTCCGCCTCAAAAAGGCGTTTGCTCAGCCGGTAGGTTCTGGTCAGCTCCACCCGCGCCTGCTGAAGGGCGCTCCATTGGTCAGCAGGCGCTCGCTCAGGCAGGAGCAGGGGGCCGAATATCATCAGGTAAGCGATGCCGACCAGCGCGATAGGCCCCCCGACGGGCAGGAAATCCAGCAGGCCGAACGACGGCAGGCCGCGCTCGGTGAGGAAGCTGGCGAGCAGCAGGTTGCTGGTCGTGAGCAACGTCGCCATGCCACCCAGCAATGCCCCGAACGAGACCGGCATCAGCAGCCGCGAGGGGCTGAGGTTTCGCTGGTACGCCACACGGCGGGCGATTGGCGCGATCAGGGCCGCGGAGGCGACGGTGTTCATCATAAGGGATGTGACTCCGGCCCCCAGTGCCAGCAATCCGATCAGTCGGCGTTCTCCTGCCCCCTGCGTCAGGCGCATCAATGCCTGTCCCAGATAGGCCGTCACGCCGGTTTGCTGCAACGCGGCGGTCAGCATGAAGATTCCGATCAGGGTGAGAAAAACGGGGCTCCCGAACCCGCTCGCCAGTTCGAGGGGTTCGAGCACACCGCCCAGTCCCAGCCCGGCCAGCACCATCAGAGCGACCAGATCGGGCGGAAGAAGCTCTGTTATGAAAAGAAGGAGCGCCCCTCCGGCAATTGCCAGGACAAAGATAGCCTCACCGCTCACGTGTTCGCCTGCTTTCCCCTGCTCATCCTCCTGCGACCAGGAAGCGGAACAGGAGCCAGCCCGTCCCGATCACCACCGTGATGATGGTCGCTGGCAGGCCGACCTTGAGAAATTCCATGTAGCTGATTCGATATCCCGCCCGCTCCGCGATCCCCGCCGTAACCAGATTGGCCGAAGCTCCGATCAGGGAGCTGTTCCCGCCCATCGCCGAGCCGATTGACAGCGAGTAAAACAGGACATGCCCGGAGGCTCCGGGGATGGTTCGGCTCAGGAAGCCCACCACCGGCAGCATCGCCGCCGTGAACGGGA
>DRKO01000432.1 GCA_011051745.1 Chloroflexota bacterium
GCTCTGATGGCCGGGCTACCAGTGGAGATAGCCCGCTCGCCGCGGAAAGCGATCCGCCTGTGGAAGACCTGTCGGGAACGCACCCGCACAAGGAGCGGCGCGTTGCGTATGTTCATTCGCTACCTGCCATTCCTGAGCCTGCCGCGCCCGGACATCATCCAGTTTGCCTTTCTGCCGACGGCGACCCTCTACCCCTGGCTGGGGGAGTTGTTAGATGTGCCAACCGTCGTAAGTTGCCGGGGGTCGGACCTTCATATGCTGGAGGTGCAGCATCCCGAACGGCGCAGGAGCCGTCTGGAAGTTCTGCGCCGGGTTTCCGCGATTCACTGCGTCTCGGCTGAACTGGCGGGCGAGGTGGCACGACTCACCGACCGGACGGAGAACGTCTGGGTCAACCGGCCCGCCGTCCCGGTGGAGAGCATCCCTCCGAAAGAGGCTTATGAGGCACGCGCTGAGCCGGTCATCATCACGGTGGGCAGTTTGGAATGGCAGAAGGGACATGACTACCTGCTGGCCGCGCTGGCCAGGCTCAAGCGGGAGGGAGTGCCGTTCCGGGCGGAGATCATCGGCGACGGGGAGCTCTACGCCAAAGTGCGGTTTTCCATCGAGGACCTGGGGCTATCCCCGGAGGTCAGTTTGCCGGGCAGGCTGGCCCCTGATGAGGTGCTGGCCCGCCTGAAGGCAGCCGATCTCTTCGTGTTGAGCAGCCATCAGGAGGGCATCAGTAACGCCGTGCTGGAAGCGATGGCAGCAGGATTGCCAATCGTCACCACCAACGCGGGGGGAATGGCAGAGGCGGTGCGCGATGGCGTGGATGGTTACATCGTCCCGGTGCGTGACATTCCGGCGATGGCCGAACGCATCAGGCAGTTGCTCCAGGATGCCGCCCTGCGTGAGCGGATGGGACGCGCCGCGCGTGAGCGGTGCCGGGCCGAATTCTCGCTGGAGAGGCAGGCGGCGGTCTTTGAAGAGATATACAGGGCGACGATTGAGCAGTACCGGAGCGGGGCAGGACGATGAGCGAGAGAGAACAGCCGCTCAGGCTCGGCATCTACGTGATGCGTTTCCCGGTCTCCTCGGAAACGTTCATCGCCACCAAAGTGGCCGGGCTACTGGACGCCGGTTTTGACGTGCACATCTTTGCCCATGAGCGCAGTAATGAGTGGGATCGATTTGAGATGCTGCGCGACCGGTTGGATATCCGCTCGCGCATTCACTACGCGCCGCCTGCCCGCCCGTGGTGGAAGATCACGACAGTGGGTCTATGGCATCTCCTGAGAAAAGCGATCCGGCATCCCGGTGCCTTTGTGCGCTACATCCTGCACAACTGGCGCAACCGACATGAGCATCCCCTGGGTTTCTGGAAAGCGGTATACGAACGTCTGGCGTTCGTTGGTCATGATCTGGACATCCTGCACGTCGAGTTTGACACTCAGGCCCTGAGCGTCGTTGACATCAAGCATTATCTGGGCTGCAAACTTCTTCTCAGCACGCGGGGGACGTTTCAGAAAACCTCGGTGCTGGATCGGTTTCCGGGTGCCCCGGCTTACCTTTATCGGCACGTTGACGGATACCACGCCATCTCCCGATACCTGCTTGAGAACGCCTATCGGCTGGGGCTGAGTCGCTCGGTCCCGATCTGGCTGATCGAACCAGCGATAGACCTGACGCTCTTCTCGCCAAACGGTACGCGCCGGGTACGCAGGCCGGATGAACCGCTGCGGATTATCTCGGTGGGACGCCTCGACTGGCAGAAAGGATATGAGTTCGCCCTCGACGCAGTGGCACGTGTGCATCAGGCCGGTATCCCGGTGCATTATACGATACTGGGAAGAGGGCCTTACAAGAGCGCGGTTCTGTTCGCAGCTCATCAGTGGGGGTTGCTTCAGGCGGGCGTGGTGGAGCTGGCCGGGGTTGTGCCGCGCGAGGAAGTGCCAGCCTACATGCAGGAAGCCGATGTGATGCTCCACGCTGCGGTGGAGGAGGGGTTCTGCAATGCGGTGATCGAGGCGCAGGCGATGGGACTCCCTGTTGTGACGAGCGATGCCGGAGGGCTGGTCGAGAACGTCATAGATGGGGTGACCGGATTCGTCGTTCCGCGCCGCGACCCTGATGCCCTGGCCGAGAAGCTGATCCTGCTGGCGCAAGACCCGGAACTGTGCCAGCGCATGGGCGAAGCGGGGCGCAAACATGCGCTGGAGCGTTTCGATCTGCAGGATCAGATCGAGGCGTTCGCTTCACTGTATCGCGAACTGGCACGTGGCCCAGAAAGATGAGCGAGACAGTTGACCTGATCCATCTGGGAGATGATCACCGCGCGGTGATCACGTGGCCGTCCGGCAACGTCTGGCCGGTCAAAGAGACAACCCCCCGGGCCGTGCAGGCGTTTATCCGGGAGAAGCTGCCGCACACGCAGGCCAGAGCGTGGCTGTTCTGGCATTCTGATCTCGGTATGCCCGATGAGGCGCTTGTCACCTCGCTCCTCTCACAGCCGGGGAACGTCTGGCACGCAGGACTGCGGCTCGGAATGGCGGGGTTGCCAGGGGCGATTGACTTCGTTTCGCCGGGCTGGATGCTCAATCGTGATCCAGGGCCGGGGATCGAGGCGACCTCGTGGCGCGTGTCGTTGCACGCCTGTCTCATTCTGACCGATGTGCTGCGCCAGATGGGCGGGCTCGGCGAAGGGTTCAGGACACTGGCAGGTGCATCGCTGGAGATGGGGCATCGGTATATCACTCGTGGAGTGTTCATGCGACATGTGCCCGCTCTGGCGGGAGACGCGCCCCCTGCCCCATCCTGCGAGCTACCGTTTGAGGATGAGCTACGGTTCATCTATTACCGGTTTGGGAGGAAGTGGCTGGTGTGGACCTGGGCGCGCGCCCTTATGACGGGGTACGTGTCGCCGGGGACGGTGATCAGGGCGCTGGGTGCGGTCATGCGGAGCGAGCGCCCGGCCAACCCCACGCCGTACAGACAACCTGAGAAAGAGCCGGGCAGAAGTACCGGCGCGGATGACGACCCGCGATCTGCTCGTGTCTCTGTGCTCATCCCGACGCTGGATCGCTATCCATATCTGCGGACGCTGCTCGATCAGATGCGGGCGCAGAGCGTCCCTCCGCTTGAAATCCTGGTGATCGATCAGACAGAAGCGGAGCGGAGGGATGAGGCGTTTTATGAGGTGTTCGAAGATTTGCCGTTACGAGTCATCTTTCGGGACAAACCGGGGCAGTGTTCCTCCCGCAACGCCGGATTGCTGGCGGCGAGAGGGGACTGTGTACTGTTTATTGACGATGACGATGAAGTCCCGCCCGACCTGATCGAGGCGCACCTTGAAAACCTGAGCATGTTCGAGGGGCAGGTCTCATCCGGGGCAGCGCATGAGGTCGGGGCTGGGCCACTGCCTGAGCCGTTCACCTATCTGCGTGCCAGCGATGTGTTTCCGACCAACAACACACTGATCCAGCGCGGGGTGCTGGGCGAGTCGGGGTTGTTCGATCTGGCCTACGATCACGCGGCGCGGGCGGATCAGGACCTGGGAATGCGTATTTACCTGAGCGGGGCGGTGATGGTCTATAACCCGGATATCGCTGTATTGCATCACCACGCGCCGAGGGGTGGGTTGCGTTCCCATAAGGCACGGGTGATCACCTATGCCAGCAGCCGACGGCGCCTGACGCATCGCCACCTGCCCAGCGTCTCCGAGATTTATCTTTTGAAGCGTTACTTTACAGAGCGGCAGGTGCGCGAATCGCTCTGGTTACGGGCGCTTGGGACGTTCAGCGTGCGGGGAGGGGTGGTCAAAAAGCTGCTCAAGGTGCTGGTCAGTCTGTTCCTGCTGCCTGATACGTGGTGGCAGATCAGGCAGCGAAGCCGGGAGGCC
>DRKO01000433.1 GCA_011051745.1 Chloroflexota bacterium
CCTTATCCCGCCTGCCATTCTGTGGCCAGTGTGGGTATTTCTCACCGTCATTGGCCTGATATGGGCCAGCGACCGGCTGGGGACGAACGCCGTCTACGTGCTGCTTTCTTTCCCCGCTCTTGGCCTGATCTGGCTCGGTCAGGTAGACGTGGTGGTCGTCGTCGGGTTAACTCTGGCCCTCCTTTCGCCCGGCCCTTACCTGCGCGGGGTGGGGTTGTTGCTGGCGTCCATCAAGCCGCATGTGTCAGGCATCGCGATCCTGATCCTGCTGTGGCATGAGGAAGAGCGCCTGAAAACCCTTCTCATCCCCGGGCTGGTTCTGGTCGCCAGCGTGCTGGTCTGGGGTGTTGACTGGCCCCTCCGCTGGATCATGGCCCGTGAGCCGCGTGCGATGCCCGTCTGGGGACTGGCGACTCTTTTCCCCTGGGCGCTGGTTGCGTTCCTCGGAATCTTTCTGGTTAAGGACAGGCGTTCGCAGGTGACGGTTGCCCTGCTGGCCTCTGCGCTGGCCGTGCCGTGGTTTGGCATCTACTCGTACACGGTCTTTCTGGCCTTCTTTGCCCCCTGGTGGGCGGTTCCCCTCTCGTATGCGTGGGCGCTGGCCTACCCCTGGTATGGCAACCGGGCGCTGAGCTTTGCCTGGGTGCTCCCTCTGGGCCTGCTGATCGCCTTCCTCTGGCCGCCGCTCAGAGAGCGCTGGCCGTCTCTGGCCCGTCTGCCTGTCCCGGCCTTTCGGAGGAGCCAGTCTGTAGATCGCCATGAATGAGACGCCTGTCATCCCCCTCTTTGACGAGACCACCGTCTATCGGACGCTGGAACGTCTCCGTCAGGCAAAGCCTCTGGGGGATACGCCCCTCCGTCATCTTGTCTGGATACGACAGATGATAGAACGCTCCGGCCCGGTCGTCTCGCCGGTCGGGGTGGAAGTTGTGCTGGGCATGGCGCTGGCGGGTCTGATCGAGGAGAATCTCGTCCGTCTGCGTGCCGTCGAGGGCCTCGCCGATGGCGGCCAGAGGGATCGGGAGGCGGCCCTTGCCGCGTTGCGTGGGGACTTCTCGCGGGCCAACGCTGAGCTTGAAGCCTGGAGCGTGCTTTATCATCGTTATGTCCTTCTCGACCTTAACCTGCGGGTGCAGGATATAGCTCACACCATCGGAGTCTCTGAGCGGCAGATCCACCGTCGTATGCGGCACGGCTGCCGACGCCTGGCCGGACAGATCAGCCATCGGGAAGCCGAGGCCCGTGCCAGAAACCGCCGCGCCTGGCTTCGTCTGAAGCTGCCGCCGCCAGCTTACACGACTCTGTTTGACCCCGGGAATGCGCTTGCCAGCCTCTATGACGGTGTTCTCTCCCCGCCTCCCTTCGTGACCCTCCTGACCGGCCCCGGTGGAATCGGTAAGACCGCTCTGGCCCACGCTCTGGCGCAGCGATTGATCGAAGAAGACCGCTTTCTGGATTTCGCGTGGGTGTCGCTCACATCACAGACGGCTTACGCCACTCTGCTGGCGACTCTGGCCCGCAGCCTGGATTATTTCTATCTCGCCGAGAGTGCCCCTGCCGACCTCGAAGTGGGGCTGCGTGTGCGCCTTGCCGGGCAGCGCGTCCTGATCGTGCTCGACAACGCCGACTATCTGGATGATTATGCCGACTCGCTGGCCCGGCTGGCCGCTCTGATCGCCCCCGGCCACGCGATCCTGACCGCCCGGCGGCAGCCTCCATCCGGTGCGCCGGTCCGAATTTTCCCCCTCAGCCCTCTTGACCGCACCAGCTTTGAGGCGTTGCTGCGCGAGCATGCCCGCCTGCGCCGCATCTCACAGGCCGAGCGGCTGGGGGCCGGAGCGGTGGACGCGATCTATACGGCCACAGGCGGCAATCCGCTGGCCGGGCAACTGGTCGTCAGCCAGTTGGCTTTTCTGCCGCTGGAGCGTGTGCTGGACAACCTCGCCCGTCTCGACACCGGCGAAGGCCTCAGCCTTTTTGACCGGCTTTTTGCATCCACCTGGGAGGCGCTGGATGACACAGCCCGCCATGCTGCGCTCGCCATGCTCGTTCTTCCGCCGGAGGGCGCTTACTGGCATGATCTGCTGGCAGCCAGCGGCCTGCCCGCCGGGGAACTCGATCACGCGCTGCAGGCGCTGATCACCGGCTCAGTAGTGGAGGCCATTGGCGAGGAGCCTCGCTACGTGATGCATGGCCTCACCCGGCGCTTCGTAGAAGAGCAGGCCCGCCAGCCGCGCTGGGCGGAACGCTACCGCAGAATGCTCAGCCTGGCGGTCGAACGGCAGAGCCGGGAGGATGAGGTCTCCACCTCCAGCGTGGACGATCTGTCTCACACTCTGGCGCTCCTGCACCGGCAAACGGAAACCGGCGAACGCCCCGAAGTGCTGGGGCGGCACATCGCGCAGCTTGCGCCGATGGCCCGCCGGTCGGGGCAATGGCTGATCTGGCGGGATGTGCTCCGCTATGTATCCGAGCATCTTCAGGAGAGCGAGGCAGACCCCGGCACGCTGGCCCGCACCCTGCTGGAACTGGGGGTCGCTTATCGCTGGCTGGGCGAGATGGAATCGGCGCTTGGCGTGTTCGAGCAGGCGATCCAGCACTTTGGCGAGGTCGGGGATTTCATCGGACAAGCCGAGGCGTTGCTTGAACTGGGGAAACTGCATGAGATGCGCGGGCAGACCGAGGCGGCGTATATAGCCTATCAACGGGCCGCGGCAACGGCCCACCGTTACCGTGTCCCTCACCTTCGCCGTCAGGCGCTTAACGGGCTGGCCGGGCTGGCGCTTCGTAATCAGCGTGTCGAAGAGGCGCTTGATCTGCTCAATCAGGCCCTCGCGACTTTCAGCGATGATGAGCCGCCGGACGGGCAGACGCTCAGTCTGCTGGGTATGGCCTATCTCCGATCGGGCGATACGGAGCACGCCATCGCTTACCAGACGCAGGCGCTGGCGCGGTTCGAAGAGGAAGATGATTTCCCCAGGCTGGCACGTACCCATCTGCGTCTGGGGATGGCTTATCATGCTGCTGCGCAGCAGGAGAAGGCTTTCCACCACCTCACGGAGGGGCTGGCTCTCATGCAGGCGCTGGGCGATGCGCTGGGGAGGGCGCGTATTCTGGTCAATCTGGGCGCGATTTATGCCGAGGAGGCACGGTGGGAGGAGGCGCTGGAGACCTGGCACGAGGCAATCGCGCTCCAGCAGCAACTCGGTGACCCTGTCGGGATGGCTTACACCTGGTATAATCTGGCCGATCTGCGGTGGCAACTCGGCCATCTGGACGCCGCCCGCGAGGCTCTGGAGCAGGCGCGCGCTCTGGCCGGGCAGTTCAATCTGGTTTCGCTTCTGGCCCGCATTGAGGGCCATCCCCTGAATGGCTGATCTATGCCTTCCGTCCCGATGCGTAAGTTACTTCGTCTGGGGCTGCTGCTCTGTCTGGTAGCTCCGGTGCTTGTGGCGCAGGGACAGAGTGGCGACCCGGCCCCGCCGGATGCTCAACGGGTGGAGTTGCTCGATCGGATGGGCGGGCTGGTGACCGCCTCCGTGTCTCTACCCGATGGCTCCCTCCTGATCGCGGAAGGTTCCGCGCTTGTCCGGTTTGACCCTGCCGGTGAGGGGCAGATCATAGCCCGCCAGGACCTCGGCCAGGGGGTCATCCTTGATCTGGCTGAGGCGTTTCCTTTCTACTACGCCCTGACCGAAAAGGGCTTCCTCATTCTGGGGGCCGGAGGTGAATCGAATACGCCGCAACGTCTGAGCTTCACGCCGGGTGGAGGGCAGGCGTTCGCCGTCCGGGAAGGCCTGATCGCCATCGCCGCCCGTGAAGAAGGGCTGCGCCTGCTACAGGTGGAGTCCCCAGGGAACGCCCGCCTGCTGGCGACGCTCGCTCTGCCCGGTGAGGCGCTTGATGTGGCCCTCGATGCGGACGGCACGCGGGTCTATGTTGCCGGTGGAGACGGCGGAGTTCTGGCGGTGGATATTGCCGATCCGGCTGAGCCACACCTGATCGGCTCCCTGCCGGAGATCGCAACAGCCGAGACCGTCGCGATGGCCGGGTCGTTGCTGGCGGTGGGCAGCAGGGGGCAGGTGCTCCTAATTGATCCTTCGTCTGCGGCGGGTCGGGTTGGCCTGTACGCTCCTCTTCATCGAGGCCGCCGCCTGACCATCCGGGATGACTACGCTTACATCGCCGACGCTGCCGGGGGACTCAAGATCATCTGGCTGGCCGCGCCTGACCGACCGGTGCAGGTCTACGGAGA
>DRKO01000434.1 GCA_011051745.1 Chloroflexota bacterium
GCCCCACTGAGCGACGGGCATCGCGCCGGAGTCAACCCACACGTCAATCAGTTCCGGCACACGCCGCATCGTCCCGCTGCCACATTCGCGACAGGGCCACGTCACCTCGTCCACGTAGGGGCGGTGGAGATCAAGCCCGGACTGGTCTTCGCCGGTTAGCTCACTCAGCTCATCCACGCCGCCGACACAGTGCTGATGGCCGCAATCCGGGTTATCACACACCCAGACGGGCAACGGCGTGCCCCAGTAACGCTCGCGGCCAAGCGCCCAGTCCACGTTGTTCTCCAGCCAGTTCCCGAAGCGCCCATCGCGGATGTGAGCCGGAACCCAGTTGATGGTACGGTTCAGCCGTACCATCTCGTCACGGCGGGCGGTGGTGCGGATGTACCACGTGGGGCGGGCATAGTAGAGCAACGGCGTATCGCACCGCCAGCAGAAGGGATAGGTATGGTAATAGACGCCGGAGCGGAACAGCAACCCTCGCGAGGCGAGGTCTTCGGTGATCTTGGGGTCTGCGTCCTTCACCCACATTCCGGCCCAGGGGGTGACCTCCTCGATGAACGCCCCCTGTGGGTTGACGGTCATCAGGACGGGCAGGTTATACTTCTTTCCGACCTCTAGGTCGTCCGCTCCGAAGGCCGGGGCGATATGAACAATGCCCGTGCCCTCCTCCGTGCTGACGAAATCCGCCGTGATGACATAAGCGTAATCCTGTTCAACCGGCAGGAAAGTATAGAGTGGCTCGTAGTGCATCCCCGCCAGATCGCGACCTTTTACGCGCTCGACGACTTCGTACTCATCCGCCCTTTCGCCCAGCGCGTACTCGCGCAGCGCCTCCGCCAGAATCAGATACTCCGTTTCGCCCGCCTCATCAGGCCCCTTCACCTTGATGTAGTCCACGTCCTCGCCGACGGCCAGCGCCACATTGCCCGGAAGCGTCCAGGGCGTGGTGGTCCACACCAGAAAATAGGTGTTTTCCGCGTCCCGAACGGCAAAACGGACGAAAACCGAGGGGTCGGGCGTGTCGTCCTTGTATCCCAGATTCACTTCGTGGCTGGAGAGCGGCGTCCCGCAGCGTGCGCAGTAGGGGACCACCTTGTGCCCCTGATAGAGCAACCCCTGATCCCAGAACTGCCGCAGAATCCACCACACGCTCTGGATATAGTCATTGGTGAAGGTGACATAGGCGTTGTCCAGATCAACCCAGAAGGCGATCCGCTCGGTAAGTTCCTCCCACTCCTTGATGTAGCGGAAGACGCTCTCCTTGCATTTCCGGTTGAATTCGGCGATGCCGTACTCCTCGATCTCGTGCTTGTGGCTCAGGCCGAGTTCTTTCTCGACCTCGATCTCGACAGGCAGGCCGTGTGTATCCCAGCCACCTTTCCGCAGGGCGTAGTATCCCCGCATGGTCTTATATCGCGGGAACATGTCCTTGAAAGCCCGCGCCAGCACGTGATGAGTGCCGGGGCGTCCGTTGGCGGTTGGCGGCCCCTCGTAAAAGACGTAGCGAGGGCCATCCTCCCGCTCGCTCATGGAGCGGTGGAAGATATTACGCTCCCGCCAGAACTTCAGTTGCGCTTCTTCTACGTCCTGGACGCTGACTTTTGGTGATACAGGCTTAAACATCTCTCTCTCCATTCAGGTGTGCAGGGTGATAGTCAGTCAGATGGTTATATGCCGGTGTATTCGATCTCCCGTGCCCCGTACACCATGAATGGATCGAGGCGCAGCAGGGAGCCGCGCCATATGATCACCCCCCTTAGGACCATGATCTGTTGCCATGTTGACTGAGAAATCTCCTCCTCAAGCCTCTAACTAACCGGTTCAAAATCCAGAGGGTTTACCGCGGGAGTTCTCCGGCAGGGTTCCGCATCAGAGCAGCGCCCTTAACCCGGCCAGTTCCTCCTGTGCCTGTCTGAGATCGCGTTGCAGTTCGGCGCTCAATTCGCGGAGCAGATCGCGGCCCTCCGCGCTGGCCTGATCAGCACGCGCCTTAACCTTGGCGATGTCCCCGTAGCGCAGCTCAAACGACTCCCCTTCGAGCCTGTGAATCAACTCCTCCAGCAGAAAGACGCGATCTTCCAGTTCTTTAACAGCCTTCTCATCCACGATGGCAAGCAGGTTGGAGCGCTCCCGATGAGCATCCGCCATGGCCTCCAGCGAGCGTTTATCACGCCGCAAATAGGCTTCCTCGACACGCTCCATCAGACGCCTGCGGCGTGCCCGCTCGATGGGCGTATCGGCCAGATCGGGATGAACGCGGGCCACGACCTCCCCGTAAAGGCGTTTGAGCGAGAGGCTGGCCGGAGGCATGTCGGGGTCACGAGGGTCCCGTGGTCGGGGCGAGCCTTTCCCTTTCCAGACCCGCTCGTACTGCTCCTGCACGGGCACATAATCTTCCGGCAGGAAGCTGGTCAATCGCTCCGCCCCACGTGACCGCTTCGCGCCCTGATCGCCCAGTATGACCTTCAGATCGGCGATCTCCCGCCTGACGTTGTTCAGTTCCTCCTGATACGGCAGGATTTCCTTCCGATAGCGGGCAA
>DRKO01000435.1 GCA_011051745.1 Chloroflexota bacterium
CTCACCGCTTCAGCAGTTCCCGCAACGCCGACTCGGCATCCGGATACTTGAAGGTGAAGC
Source organism: Chloroflexota bacterium (assembly GCA_011051745.1). Classification (GTDB taxonomy): domain Bacteria; phylum Chloroflexota; class Anaerolineae; order Aggregatilineales; family UBA3940; genus DRKO01. Next base: position 61 of record DRKO01000435.1, read on the forward strand.
CGAGATCAAGCAGCCGGGCCGGTATCATCCGCCAGCCATCCAGCACCAGTGTCGCCACTTCTCCCAGCATGAGACGCAGAGCGAACGCCGGAGCAGGCACAAAGGCCGGACGCCCCATCACCTTCCCGATCGCCCGCGCAAATTCGGCGTTGGTGATCGGCTCCGGGGCGCAGAGGTTGAAGGGGCCGCTGGCATCCTCCCGCTCGATCAGGAAACGGATCGCCTGCACTTCGTCCTCATGATGAATCCAGGGCATCCACTGTTTGCCGCTCCCCAGCGGGCCACCGGCGAACAACTTAAAGGGCAACAGGAGCCGGGGCAGAGCGCCGCCCTCTTTGCTCAGAACGATGCCGGTGCGGATGATGGCCCGCCGAACACCCAGCGCCTCGGCCCCCGCCGTTGAGTTCTCCCATGCGACGCACAATTGCGCCTGAAAGTCATCTCCGGGCGGGCTGTCCTCGGTCAGGATTTCGTCACGCCCCGTCCCATAGTATCCGGAGGCGGAGGCCTGAATCAGAACACGGGGGCGGCTGGTGGCAGCTTCCAGCGCTTCCATGACTGCCCGCCCCGCGTTGAGGCGGCTTTCGGTAAACAGGCGCTTACGCTCTTCCGTCCAGCGCCGGGGGAAGAACCCATCACCGGCCAGACTTTCGCCAGCCAGGTTGACGATGGCATCTGCACCGTCGGCCAGATGCCCCCAGCCTGTGGCAGTTCTGCCGTCCCACTTCTCAAGACGGACACCCTCCGGCAGCAATGCTCGCTTGCTGTCCGGGTTGCGGCTGAGCACGATCACCTCGTGACCGTCGGAAGCAAGGCAGGCAGCCAGTTCCCGCCCGATCAGCCCCGTTCCTCCCGTGATTATCACGCGCATGGATGCTGGCTCCTTTCTGCCTATCAGTGTCTGGTAGAGATCAATCTACCAGCAGGGAACCATCGCCCGCCTTATCGAGCAGTCCGGCCAGCCAGCCGACGATGAGGCTGCCGGGACCTTCGCCAAGGTAGATGCTGACGGCCTCGTAATAAGCGTGAAGATAACTGCGCAGCAGGTCAGACGCCGTCAGGTAGGAGGGAATCTGCCCCCGGAGGTTGTGAGCCCTCAACCATCCTTCCACCTCTCCGATGCCCGCCCGCGCCAGATTTATATCCCCCAGCACGAGCGCCGCCATGATATCGCGCGAGAGGCTCTGGCCTGTCCGGAAAAGATGCGGTGCAGGCATCCCTGCCGGATTCAGGATTTGCCAGACGTGCATCTCGATCATGCCCTGCTGCATGCGGAAGTGCTCCAGCGCCCGCTCGTATTCCACCGGCGGGCGTCCGACCGGCGGAACGGGCGACGAAGAGGCAAGTATCCGTTCCACTGCCTGCGGGGAAAGCTCGACTCGCTCGCCCAGGAAGTAGCCGGGGATACGGGCTCGCAACTCCGGAATGAGGTTGAAGATTCGACCTCCAAAGCCGATGAGAATGCCATGCTGGGCCAGGGGACGGGCCAGTTCCAGCAGGCGGGCCGCCGTGTGCAATTGCCGGGCCGAGAGGATCACAAGTCGGGAGCCGGTCACTTCTACCGTCTCCTCCAGTTGAGCGGGAGGGACGCCCGCCCCCAGATAGAGTACATCCCATCCCCGCCTCTTCAGCAGGAAAGTGATCGTCAGAGGATCGAAGACGTGCCATTCCTCGGAAGGAGAGGCAACGATGAGCCGTCCGGTGCGCACAGGGGGAGGAGCCGCCGCGATCAGCACTTCCAGACGGCGCGTTGCCAGCGCCGAGGCAAAGCGCTCCTGCTGAACGTCCGCCTGACCTTCACGCCATCGCTCCTCTATCTCAGCGAGGCCTTTTTGTAGCAGTTCAAGGCACACCGTCTCCGGTGGGTAGAGCGCAGAAGCCCGCACAGCAATCTGCTCGGCTGCCTGTTCTTCAAAGTTCAGGCAGGCCGTGACCCACGCCTCACGGAGATCACCGATCATCTCCCCCTGCACGGAAGAAGCAGGGGCTATCATGACCCCGGGGGGGCCTGTGTCCTGCAACGGATCGTGGCCCTTGTCTACCAGCCTGTTCCACAGATCAACGGCCCGACTGATGCTCATGCCTTCCTGCTGGCGGGCGATCAGCCATTTGAGGGTCTCTATATCCCTCTGGGAGTAGAGGCGATGGCCGCCTGAGGTACGCTCAGGCCGGGGCAGACCGTACCGTCGCTCCCAGGCACGGAGAGTGTCCGGCTTCAGGCCTGTTTCACGGACCACAACCTTAAGATTGTACATGGGGACATGGCTATCTTCGAGCATCAGGAGGCTCCGAACATGCCTGCTATATGAATTGCCACCGGCGATGCTTTGGGTTTTAATGGAGCTTATCGTAAAGCTAACGGAGCATCAACCGGTTTGCCGTCTGGCTGGAAGGGCTTGTTTCTCAAGTGAGGGAGCGCAACAGATAATGGGCCATCCTCAACCACCGACTGGCTGGCATAAATGGGCCTTTCCGGCGCTGGGCATCCTGATCGGCCTTGTTGCCATTGGCCTGAGCGTCGCGCTTCCCGTCCTGACGGAGCTATGGGGAGCGCTGGCCTTTCTGGCCGTTCTGGGCATCTCCTATCGTCGGCGCATCCCCTGGCTGCGCGATGATCTCTCCCCGCAGGAGCCTTTCGGCAGGCCGGTGAAGCAGGAGGTGCAAACGGTACTGCTCGTTCTGGGCATTGCGCTGGCGTTTCAGCTTGTGCGCTGGCTGGCCGACGGCGGGGCTCTTCGCTCCAGAACGGGGGATGACGACGAGGGATACATCTTTCTGGCCTATCAGATACTGGGGTATTTCGACACGCCCCCCATCTTCGCCCTGCGCCCTCCCGGCTGGCCGTTGATCATCTCCGGGCTGGTGAGCCTGTTCGGACACCGCGCCATCTGGTCAGTCGGCCTTTACCATCGTCTGCTGCTGGCCCTCTTCCCTCCGTTGCTGTATCTGGTTCTGAGACGCTTTGTCCGCCGCCCGGTTGCCATCACTGCCGCGCTCCTGAGCCTGACGATGGAATACAACGAGATCATCGCGACGGCAGCGCTGAGCGATCTCTCCTACGCGGCGACCTCGCTCTTCCTCCTGTACGCGCTGCTCATGACGCTGGCCTCCGAGCGGCCCCGCCGGTGGCTGATAGCGGCGTCTCTCATCGCCGTTGCCAAAACTCTGATCCGCCTTTCAGGGCTGGGGGTTGTTGTGGCTGGCGCCGTCGCGCTGATCCTGCTGACGCCGGGGCGTCTTGCGCGTCGTCTGGGGAGGGCAGCCGTGCTCGTTGCGCCGACGCTGGTAGCCGTGCTCGGTCTGGGCTTCTACAATCAGGCCCGGACCGGTCAGTTCGGGCTGAGCACGGTGGGGAGCTTTACGCTGCTCTTCCACCATGGGCCCTTTCTCAGCCGTGCGCCAGACACACCGGCTTTCCGCGAGCTATCGAGGCTCCTTCCCGAAGTGCCCCCGGAGTATCTTTTCCGCTCAACAGGCGATCTGTGGATCACACAGTATCGTTTTACGAAGCAGGGACATACTATTTTCGACTACGGAGACCTGACCGATCGCGCGGCCCGCGAGCTTGTCTTCACGCTCCCCAGCGAGTATCTCACCCGGCTGGGGGAAGGCGTGATCATCATGTTGCTTGACCCGTTACGCGGCGTGCTTCCCGACTCGTGGGTTTACTACCCCCCTGTGCCTTACGAGCGGGTTCTCAAGGATGATCTTCCGGCCTGTAACATCCAGTCCACCTTCGGAGCCGATGTCAAAACACAGTGGTGCAGCCAGTATGAGCAATTGCGCTCATGGCTGCGCTTCGAGCCTCCATGGCTCTCCGGCCTGCCTGCCTTGCCCCAACGGGTGGCCCATCTGCTGACGATCAGCCTCCCGTACCGGTTGCGGCTGCTGACGTGGCCGCTTTACTGGGGACTGGCCGGGTTCGGAAGCCTGATCCTTCTGCTTACTCGCCCCACAACCCGCAGGCTGGCGATCCTGATCGGGCTGCCCCTGCTGGTCGAATTCGCGCTGACGATTCTGGTCACCAACGGAATCGAGACGCGTTATCTCTTTTACTTCCACCCTGCGTATTTAATCGCGGTCTGGCTGACGCTGGCCTGCCTCATCCATCCGAGCGAGCCGGACGCGAAGGGGTAAGTGCGTCACTCCGGGGCATTAAAGGCATGACATTCGTGGCAGTAGCGCGATTCCTGCTGATCGGGCTGCTGCTGACAGGCTGATCCCATCACCGGCGGGATCGTGTACTCGATCCCGGTCGCCTTGCCGATCTGCACGATCTGCCCCTCGACAAGCTGCACAGACCCGAACGTATCCCCATCTGGAGCGAGCAACACCTGATCCCCGACTTCCACCTCGTAAAAGGGGTTCAGACTGGCCCGCCGGATGGCCGGATGATCCGGATCGTCAATCGTGACAAAGGCCGGGGGCTCGTCCAGCGTACCATGACAGGTGCGGCATTGGACTGTCTGAGCGCTCTGCTGGCTGAGGTGGATATCGCCATCGCCCATCGCCTCGCGGGCAGTGTGGCAATCAATACAATCAAGTTCCCACTCACAGAGCGTGTATAGGCCGATAGGCTGGTAATACTGGGCCAGACGCCGTTCCAGCGGGTCTGTCGGCAGATGTTCCGGCGCGGGGAGATCGTCCCGCTCCAGAAAGCGCATCTGCGCCA
>DRKO01000436.1 GCA_011051745.1 Chloroflexota bacterium
GAGGACAGTGGATAGATCTCCCAGAGTAAGCGTCATTCTACCGGTATACAAAGGGGCCGAAGTCGTCGGCGGGGCGATCACGTCAATCATTGAGCAGACCTTTACCGACTGGGAATTGATCGCCATTGACGACGGTGGGCTGGATAACTCCTTTGAAGTGTTGCAGGATTTCGCGGCACGGGATAGCCGCATCCGGCCTTACCAGAACCCGAGGAACATCGGGCAGTCGGCCACGCTGAACCGCGCTATCCGGCTGGCACGCGGTGAGTACATCGCGATTCAGGAGCAGGACGACTTCTCGATGCCCGATCGGCTGGAAAGTCAGGTTGCAGTCCTCGACGAGCACCCGGACGTATGCGCGGTGAGCGGCGTCTCGGAGTGGCTGGATGACGATCTGAAGCCTTTCAACCATGTGCCGGGGATGTTGCTCCGGGGAGAGCAGTTCCCTCAAGAGCCGAGGGAAATGTTCGAGTTCCTGTACGTTGAGGGGAACAAGTTCATCAACGCGGCGGCCATGTACCGTAAAGAGGCGCTGGAGCAGTTCGATCCGCCCTATAATGAGCAGGCGCGGCAGTCTATGGACTGGGAACTGATTCTCCGGCTGGCACGCCACTGCCGTATCTGGGGACTACCGCAGGTCATTGTCCAGATGCGGCGCGGCCCTGGCTGGCAGAACACCACCAAGAACAAGGAATTGATGTTCAGCTCATCCCGCCGATGCCTTAACACCATCTACCGGGATTATCGCTCCGGGCCTGAGCCGAGGGTCACGTTTTCGCTGTGGCGGCGGGCGTTTGCCCGTGAACTCATTCTGGAGGCTCGCACCTGGGGAGGAGTCCGGGGGCTGTGGCTGCTGGCTCAGTCGCTGATACTCAACCCCGCCGATCCGAAGGGCTGGGAAACGCTGCGCTGGTTCGGTGGCAAGATCACAAGGAGCCTGACAGGCAACCGATGAAGCGTCCCACACGGATTCTCTTCACCATCCCTAATTTCATTACCGCCGGGTCGGGGTACGCACTCCTGAATGTTGTGCGTCGCCTCGACAGGGAGCGATTCGCGCCTTCTATAGCGGTGCTCAGGAAGGGTGGCAAACTGGAGACGCTCATCGAGGAGCTGGGCATCCCGTTGCTGGAACTGCCGTTTACCGTGCCTGCCCGCCCTCTGCATAAGTTGCCGGGGTACATCTGGGAAGCGGCGAAGAAGTTCCGCCCCTACGGGTTCGAGATATGGCACTCGTATCACTATGCTGACGACTACACAGAACCCTTGATCGCCCGCGCGTCAGGGGCGAGAGCCTGGGTTTACACCAAGAAGAATATGAGCTGGGGCGGGCGAGCGTGGCACGTCCGAACGTTCCTGGCGACGCGGATAGCGGCGCAGAACACAGCCATGCTGGAGCGTTTCTTCACCCATCCGCTGGTACGCCACAAGGTGCGGCTGGTCCCGCGGGGCGTCGAAACGGACAGGTTTCGGCCTGGCGTGGAGCCGCGCCTGCAGATACGCTCTCAACTCGGCCTCAGTCGGGACGATTTTCTGGTCGGTTGCGTGGCTCATCTGCTTCCGGTGAAAGGCCATCCGACGCTGATCCAGGCCGTCGCGCAGGTGCCGGGGGCCCATCTTGCGCTGGCCGGTAAGCTCTCGCTGGACGAAGAATACGTGGCCCGGTTGCGTGCTCTATGTGCTGAGTTGGGCGTCACCGGGCGGGTGCACTTCCTGGGGAATGTGTCTGATGTTCCCGCCCTGCACGCCGAACTCGATGCGTTTGTCCTCCCCACGCTGGGGCGATCCCGCATGGAAGGATGTCCGGTCGCACTCCTCGAGGCGATGTCCTGCGGCGTTCCCAGCATTGCAACGGATATCCCCGGCTCGCAGGACATCATCCGATCCGGAGAGGATGGGTTGCTTGTGCCGCCGGAAGACGTGGACGCGCTCGCTGCTGCGCTGCGTGGGTTGCTGGATAATCCGCAGAGGCGCAGAGAACTGGGTCTCGCAGCCCGGAGACGAGTCGAGCAGGCCTACCCGATTGAGCGCGAAGTTGCCCGGCACGAAGCCCTGTACAGGGAGATAGTGGGGGATTACCCTTGATGCCTGAAGGGACGGAGCGGCACGGTTTCGTTATCACATTCGGCCATGACGCCGGAAAGGTGGGAGCGGGGGAGGCGGTGCATTACGTACCGGGCCCCGCCGCGTGGACGGAGGCAAAGGCCCCCCATGCTCAGGCGTGGTGCTATGGCGAGCTGCTGAGCTACCGGGGCGACGGCAGCACAAGCGAGTGTCTGGAGCGGTTCCTTGCCGATCACGGGGCGGGCAGGGCCAGCTATTCCGATCTGAACGGGCGTTTCGTTCTGCTCATCCTCGACAGGGCGGGCAAAGAATGGGAGATCGTTACCGACCGCATGGGGGCCATGCACGCCTACTGGCTCCGACGAGGGGAACGGGTCGAGATGATCGGCTCAGACCTTGCCGCAGTTGCCCGGCGAGGGTCGCAGCGCGAGCTGGACTGGGAGGGGATCGCCAGCTTCTTTGCGCTGGGCTTCTTCATAGATGACCTCACGATCTACCGCGACGTGCAGATACTCGAACCGGCCTCTGTGTATCGCATCAGCCCGGATGGAAGGCTCCTCCAGTATACGCGGTACTTCAGATGGCATCACACGATCGATAGGGCACGCAGCTATGACGAGACGATTGAAGCTTACGATGCCTTGCTGAGGAAGGCAGTGAGACGCGCCACCGCGCATGGACGGGCCATCCTGCCGATCTCAGGGGGCCTGGACTCGCGCTCGCTGGCGATGGTACTCCCGGAAGGTCCAGCAACACAGGCCTATTCATACGGGTACTCTCCGGATTCGGTTGAGACGCGGATCGCCGCACAGGTCGCCAGAGCAAGAGGATTCTCATTCACGGCTCACACCATCAGGCCGTATCTTTTTGATCGCCTGCCCGAGATTGTGTTGACGCTGCACGGTTGTCAGGATGTGACTATGGCACGCCAGATGAGCGTGAACGCCTGGGTGAGAGAGCGGGCCGACGCTGTCCTGACCGGATTGTGGGGCGACGTATGGCACGATCAGATGGGATTGGCCGACGGAGTGCCGCCGGGTGTCTCCATCGCCGGGCATGTCATGCACAAGATGGCCAAGCGCGGGCGAGGCTGGCTGCTTGAGCACGTCTGCCGGCCCCGTCTGGGGGAGCAGGAGATAGAGAAAGTGCTTGAGGCCCGGATCGCGGAGGGCCTGCGCTCTTTCGGCGACATTGAAGACCCTGACTGGCGGGTGAAGGCTTACAAGAATACGCACTGGGCGTTCCGCTGGTCAAACGCCAGCCTGCGAGGCTTTGAGGTGGGAGCAAGGCCGCGCATCCCCTATTACGACACAGACCTGATCGACTTCTTCTGCACCGTTCCGACCGCCTACGTGCGTGACCGCCGCTTGCAGGTTGATCATCTCAAGCGCTATGCCCCGGACCTGGCTCGCATTCGCTGGCAGCAGGCCGAGGCCAACCTGTATCTGGCTCGCTATGGCTACTGGGTCAGCCTGCCGAGGCGGGCTTTCCAGAGACTCCGGTGGGCGTTCCGGGGACAGCAAGCGCTCCAGCGAAACTGGGAGGTGCAACTGCTTTCTCCGGAGGGGCGGGCCGGGCTGGAGGAGTGGTTGCTTCGCGAAGGATTGACCCTGCATGAATTCGTCTCCCCAGAGACTATCAGGGAACTGGTGGAAGGCTTCTACGCCAGGCCGGGGGCTGCGAACGGGTATACCGTGTCTATGTTGCTGACCTTCTCCGCCTGGCTGGAGGTGATGACGTGATGGGTGAACACCAACACGAGCGCGAGTTGCCCTTCGTGAGCGTCATTATGCCGATCCGCAACGAGGAAGAGTTCATTGCGGACAGCCTGGGGGCAGTGCTGGCGCAGGATTACCCGCCTGATCGAATGGAAGTGCTGATCGCGGATGGAATGTCTACCGACGCCACGAGGGACATCATCGCGAAGACAGCCGCCGCGCATCCTGAGATAAGTGTGTCCGTGCTGGACAACCCCCGGGAGATCGTGCCGACGGCGTTTAACATCGCGCTGGCTCAGGCAAGAGGGGAAGTTATCGTCCGTGTGGACGGGCATACGATCATTGCACC
>DRKO01000437.1 GCA_011051745.1 Chloroflexota bacterium
AAAGCTGGCGTAGGGGCCGCTCATCGGCCCCGCCATGCCGATCTTGATCGTCTCGCCGGGCGGGATGACGGCGCACCCGAACTCGTCCAGCAGGCATTCCGGCGGCTCAGCCGGAGCGGCCACATCGGGGGACCCGCTCGGAGAGACGGTCGGGGTGGGTTCGGGGAGCGGCGTCGGTTCCGCCTCTTCAGGCAGGCCGAAGCATCCCGTCAGCACGGCTGCCAGCACAACGGCGACACTCAACATACCGCCAAAAGACCCTCTTATGTGGCGACATCGCTCCTGAGCGGTCATCAGGTCATCGGCCATGGTGCTCTGGCTCCTCAGGTCAGGCATACTGTTTTTTGTGCTTTTGAGAACTCTCACGCAGTGATATTCCCGGCCGACCGCCCCCTGTCCGGCTGGATGGCATCCGGCCCGATCTGCGCACCCTTCGCCGGATCGAAGATCAGCGCAGGCCGCCCGCTGGCGATGTCCACCAGATCGCCCATCATGTCGGCCAGCGCAACCGGTTTGCCGAGCGCGCGGGCGATCTCAAGCGGGGAGCGGTCATCCAGGCTGATGCCGCCGGGGTGGTCAAACATGACGCGCGGCAGGACGACAACCTCCCCTCTGATCTCGCGGCTCTGAAGCTGCGCGATAACGTCCTCTCCCATCAGCAAACCGGCCACCGTGATCGTCTCGCCCAGACGTGTGTTTGTGATGGGCACAACCTCGCTGAACAGGCCGCCCTTCTCGGCCAGTTCGCCCGCGTAACGGGCAAGCACCGGCCCGAAGAGTTTCCCTGTCACCAGTGTGAGGCTCCCGACACGCGGGGGCATCTCGATCTCCTGCTGAGAGGCCTCCCACTCGTCCATAAAATATCGTACCACACCCAGGCCGTTCTCCCGCAGATCGAGTCCGTCGTAAGCCTCCAGCGGGGGGATCGGCCTGCCGGTGACCAGATACCACTCATCGGTCGGATACACGAAGTTGACACCGAACCGCTGCCGGTACTCCTCCCGCCAGACGTGGCAGGCGTCCAGTACAACGTTTGCCTCCTCCGGCGTGTTGGGGCGCATCCCGTACCTGTGATGTTTCGTCAGGCCGACGGGAACCACGCTCACCGACCGAACGCCGGGGTACAGCGTCGCGAGATCACGCACCGATTTTTCCAGATGCGCCCCATCGTTGACCCCCGGCGTGACGACGATCTGGGTGTGAACCTCGATTCCCTCACCCGTCAGCCAGGCGAGTTGCTCCATGATGTCCGGCGCGTCCGGGTTGCCGAGGACACGCCGCCGCAGGTCCGGGTCGGTGGCATGTACCGAGACATACAGGGGGCTGAGGCCCTGCTCAACGATGCGCCACTCATCGTGTTCGCTGAGGTTGGTCAGTGTGACGAAATGCCCGAAGAGGAACGAGTAGCGATAATCATCGTCCTTGATATAGAGTGTGCGCCGGAAACGGGGGGACATCTGCAGGACGAAGCAGAACGGGCACAGGTTGTTGCAACGCCGGATATCAACGTCAAAGGTGGGATGTGCAAAGCTCAGGCCGAGAGGTTGCAGCTCATCGCGCTCTCCCCGAAGTGTGATCGTCTGCCCGTCCCGTTGCAGCGTGAGCGCGACCTCATACTCCGCCGCATAGTACTGCACGTCAATCACATCTTCGACCGGCTCCCCGTTGACCGCCAGCAGCACATCGCCGGGTCGCACGCCCAGCCGGTCGGCCAGACTGCCCGGCGCGACCGCCGTAATCAGCCCACCCTGAGTTTGCCGTCCGGTAACCGCCATCCGCGTTCCTTCAAAAAAACCCTCAGGGCGACACCCAGCCGGTCGAGATCACCCAGCGGGGAATGCGACGCTCCACCGGTCGCCACGTAATATCGAAATCGAGAAAGTCGGTGGTGGCCTGAGAGAGATCGGAATAGACCCCCCGCCACTCCTCCGGCAACAGCTCCGCGATGCGGTACATAGCCTCGTCGGTCATGGCGCGGAAGTGCTCACGCGGGAGCCGTTTCCCCTCGTGGCGGAAGCGGAAAGGCCGCCCGAAGCGGACGTAAACCGGCGTCCGCCGGAACTCCCGAATCCAGGTAGCCGGGAAATCCCGCGTGCCCCAGATGGCGACCGGAACAACCGTCGCGTTGGTCTTGAGGGCCAGATACGCGCTGCCCTCCTGCCCCCGGATCAGGCCTGTTTTGCTGCGTGTTCCCTCCGCATAGAGCATGACGATGTATCCCTGCCGGAGGTGCTCCAGCGCCGACTTCAGGGCCTTCAGATCGGGCTCCCCCCGGTGGACGGGGATCGCGCCCCAGTGCCCGACGAAGAATCGCATCACAGGCTGAGAAAAAGCCTCTATCTTCGCCAGCGGGACGATGTCCCGATCCGGGTAGAACGAGATCATGATTCCGGGATCAAGGGCGGATATATGGTTGCCCATCATGACGACCGGCCCATCCGCCGGGATGTTCTCCCAGCCATCCACGTACAGCGTGATCCAGAAGCGATAAACGATGTTCCAGATGCCAAAGCGGAACAACTGGCGACGCCACTGGTACAGCCGGTCGCTTACAATCGGCCCCCTAATCATCTCCTTCAGCCTCCCTGGACGAAGCCACCCTGTCACAGTCGCGGGACTCGACGATCTTCAGGACGTACTCCAGCACGGCCCCGGCATCCATGTTTGTCGTGTCAATCACGATCGCATCTCTGGCAGGCCGCAGGGGCGCGATCTCGCGCTGGCTATCTATCCGGTCACGCTGACGCATGGAAGCCAGAATATCTTCGTAGCTTCCGTCCTGTCCCTTGGCCTGATAATCCTGCCAGCGCCGCCTGGCACGTGTTTCAACCGAGGCGTCCAGATAGATTTTGAGATCGGCATCCGGGAACACCACCGTACCGATGTCCCGCCCGACCATGACAACCTGCCCGCGCTCACCGATGCGGCGCTGCTGGCGGGTCATCGCGGCCCGGACGCCAGGGTACGCCGAGACAGCCGAGACACTGGCATCCACCGCCGCGCTGAAAAGGCGGTTGGTCACATCCTCGCCGTCCAGATAAACCGTGCTCGTCCGCCCATCATCCACCGTGGGCGGCCTGACATCTATCTCGACCTGCTCCGCCAGCGCGGAGATCGCCGCCTCATCCGAAATATCAATACCCCGCTCCAGCGCGGCCAGCGTGACGGCACGGTACATCACGCCCGTGTCGAAGTAAAGGTAACCGAGCCGCTCGGCGACCTGATGCGCCAGTGTGGTTTTGCCCGCAGCGGCAGGGCCATCAATGGCAATCAGAGACGGTTTACTCATCTTCGTCGGGTTCCTCGCTTCGATGTTCGGGTTGAGCGTTTGCCGCTCTGTGATCGGGGGGCGTTCTTCCGGCCCCCGCTCGCCCCGCTACGGGGTCGGCGTCGTCCGGGGGGCGCCTTCCGAACCGCCTGCAACGCCGCCACCTCCTCCTCCGTGAGCAGCCGCCAGCCACCGGGGGGCAGGTCGCCCAGTTCAAGCGGGCCCAGCCTGATCCGCACGATGCGCAGGGCTGGGTATCCCAGCGCCGCCGCAATGCGCCTGATCTGGCGCTTACGCCCCTCGTGCATCGTTACTTCCAGCAGCGTCCCGTCCCGCGTCTTACGAAGTTTCCTGACCTCAGCGGGCAGGGTGCGCTTCCCCTCCAGAAGGATACCGCGCCGCCAGGCATCCAGCGCCTTCTCGGTCGGCGATCCCGCGACCAGCACGTGATACGTCTTGGGGTGCTCGTAGCTCGGATGGGTGAGTTTATGGGCCAGGTCGCCGTCGTTGGTAAAGAGCATCAGCCCCTCGCTGCGCACATCCAGACGACCCACCGGATAAAGATGCCCCTCGATGGGGATCAGGTCACGGGCACGGGGCCAGTTGCCCTTCACGTCCTCGTCCGAGATGACCCCCCTCGGTTTATGGAGCATCACGTAAACCAGCGCCTCAGGCAGGCGCAGACGCTCGCCGTCCACCCGGATATCGTCCCGCTGTGGATCGGCCCGCATGCCGAGCGTTGCGACCTCCCCGTTGACCGTCACACGCCCCTGTTTGATAATTTCCTCGCAGGCGCGGCGCGATCCATACCCCGCCCGCGCCATGAGCTTCTGCAAACGTTCTTCTGGCAATCTGCTCCTCTATTCCTGATTCTACAGTATTCACGTCCGCTCCGGCGAGCGGCGACGGCCTTCTGCTCCCGATCCGGAGCCGCACCCCGCTTCACCGCTCCCCGCCCGGCGCTTTGCGTCCCCACCAGAGAACGCTATAATCGCCCACCACACATCACACACGGAGAGCCTATGACACCAGCCCGAAGAACGTCCATCCTCATGCTCGTAGCCGGATTATTGACCCTTGCCAGCCTGGCGTGCAACATGCCTGCCCCCCGGCTGGGCGGGCCACGTCCTCCGCGCCAGGCTGTTCAACCCTCTGTTGATGCTCTGGAGTCGTTCAACGAGAAGTGGCGTGCGCTAAACCTTGCCACTCCAGACGGGCCGTTTACCCTCACTTTTACTGAGGCCGAGCTTACCTCGGTGGTGGCGGCAGCCCTCGAGCAGGCAGAAGCCGACAGCGGCACGCCGCTGCCGGTTCAGGACGTTCAGGTTATTTTACAGGATGGAGCGATCTATGCCTACGGAACCGCCAATATTGACCCCATCCAGGTGAACGGTTTGATCGTCGCCGCCCCAACCATCGGGCCGGATGGGCGGGTGAGCATCGCCATTCGCTCGGTGGAGTTCGGCCCGTTAGAGATAGACCCGGAGCTTATTGACGAGATCGCCGCCAGCGTTGAGGCCAGCATCAACGCACCCCTTCAGGCCTCCTCGGCCAGCATCGTCCTGACCGACATCACGATCAGCGACGGCCAGCTCACCATCAGCGGCACGATCACCCCCTGAGGGTCGTCACAGCGCCCCCTCAACTTCCCCTACAGGCCGGGATCAACCGGCGGCGGAGAGGGAGGCGGCGGTTGCTGTTGTCGCCTCCGCCCTGCCGTCCGCAGCGCCAGATTAACCCCTGAAACGTGTCGAATGCGCACCCTCGGCTCACCGGCCAGCGAAAGCCCCATCTGATTTTCGACCGTCTCCCGCGCCACGCCGATGATCTCCGCTGCCTTGGCCGGGATGCTCCCGACGCTGGAGGCGATCCCGACATCGAGCGCCACCCGCACCCGTCGGCGGGCTGCGCTGACGCGAGGTTTCACTTCCACCACATCCGGGATTCGGCTGACCTGTTCCTTCAGGCGTTGCGAGATGGCCTGAAGGGATATTTCCGCCACCCCACCCCCGACCAGCCGGATGCGTGCCTGATCACGGGCCGGGCGGCGCAACTCCGCATAGAGCAGCAGCACGATTATCAGATCGACCCCGACGGCGACGCCCAGCATCACCAGCCGGGTCGAGCCTTCCGGCACAGACACGCCCTCAAGCACGGCGCTTAAGGCCGTCAACGCCTGCCCCGCCAGCATCAGGCCGAGGTCCGGTGTAGCCAGCGCCAGCGTCACCAGCGGCAGGGCCAGCACCAGCAGAACAACCACGATGATCTTGTTAAAAACGCGCATCAAACTCCAACCCGTTTAACTTGTAAGCCCTGACAGTAAAGTTCGAGACCGAAGGGCTACCAGAAACCTCCTACGGAACGCGGTAGTCTCCCGTCACACCCTGCCACGCTCCACCCGTCGCATCACTGGAGCGCATTATACCACACACCCGACTCCCTGCCGGAGCACAACGAGGTTATAATGGGCCTCATGAGCAGCACAGACGCCTCCTCACCCGGCACGCTGATTCTGCTGGGCGGTGAGGGCCTGCGCCCCCCGGCCTCCACGTCGCTCTGGGAGCGGATCGGCGCCCTGGCCCCCGGCGACCAGCCCGTCGTGATCGTGCCCGTCGCGCTGGCGGCCAGACGACGCAGCGCCGTTGAACGCCGTGTCCGGCTGGCGCAGAGGACGCTGGAGGGCTTCGGCCTCTCCACACGGGTGGTGATGATATTCAACGCCGCTCAGGCGAACGATCCGGCACTCATTGCCCCACTGGAGGAGGCCACCTGCCTCTACCTGCCGGGCGGCGAAGCGCGGACCCTTTGCGAGGTTATGCGGGGCAGCGCAGCCTGGCGGGTCATCTGTGCGAGAGTCCGGGTCGGCGTTCCTCTGGTCGCCGGAGCCGGAGCAGCCGTCGCGCTGGGCGAGTGGGCCTTCGCCCCCCGCAAACCGTACCCGCAGGCACTCGACGCCCTCGAGTTTGACGTGTTTCCGGGGCTGGGATTGCTGCCGGGGGTCATCGTCCTGCCCCACGCCAACCGGTTGCAGCCCCAGGTGGAGCAGAAGATCACCGCCGCCTGCCCGCCTGATGTTGCGCCGGTCACCATTGACGAAGAGGCTGCCCTCCTCGTGCGCGGCGATCAATGGGAGATCATCGGGGACGGGCTGGTCTCCATCCGGGGCGGCGGGCCGGGCAGGTCGCTTTCCGTCAGATGCGAAGAGCGGACCTCCGAAGAGGGTCTGTCCCCCCCGGCTCCACCAAACAGCGAAACGGGATAACACATGTCCGCAGCGATCAAACTGGACGCAGGTCTTCACTCAATTGACGATCTACACGCCATCCCCGGCGTGGCCGAAGCCGCCGAGAAGGCCGGTTTTGATGGCCTCTGGGCATCCGAAGTCAACCACGACCCCTTTATCCAGCTTGCGCTGGCGGCCACCCGCACCACGCGCCTTGAGCTGGGAACGGCCATCGCGCTGAGCTTCACCCGCAGCCCTATGACGCTCGCCTACACGGCCTGGGACCTGGCCGCGATGACACAGGGACATTTTATTCTGGGGCTGGGGACGCAGGTCAAAGCGCACAACGAGCGGCGTTTCAGCGTCCCCTGGAGCGCACCCATCCCGCGCCTGCGTGAGGTGATCGAAGGGCTGCGGGCCATCTGGCGAAGCTGGCGCACCGGCGAGCGGCTCAACTATCGGGGCGAACACTATAAATTCACGCTGATGACGCCTTTCTTCACCCCGCCCCGCCACCGGCACGATATCCCGATCTATATTGCGGGCGTCAATACGGGCCTGTGCAGGCTTGCCGGTGAGCTGTGCGACGGCTTCCACGTCCATCCCCTGCACTCGGTCAAATACCTGAGTGAGGTCATCCGCCCGGCCATCTCCGAAGGAGCGCAGGCAGCCGGACGCACCATCAACGACGTGGCCCTGAGTGCCTCGGTGTTCGTCGTGACGGGCACAGAGGCAGGCCAGCGCGACTTTGTGGAAGAGATGGTCCGCCAGCAGATCGCCTTCTACGCCAGCACGCCCTCTTACCGTCCGGTTTTTGAAATACACGGCTGGGGCGACGTTGCCGCCGAGCTTTCCCGGCTGGCCGCCCGCAAACGCTGGGGCGAGATGGGCAGGCTGATCAGCCCCGACATACTCGAAACCTTCGCTATCGTCGCCGGGCCGGACGAAGTCGGCCCCGCCGCCCTGGAGCGATATACCGGCCTGCTCGACCGGATCACGTTTTACCTGCCCTACCTGCCGGGGCAGTTCGATGAACTATGGCACTCCGCGATCAGGACCTTCAGCGAGCAGCAATGAGCAGCCACGCCACCGCCTCCGGTCAGCCGGTTGAGAGCACCGTCTGGCCCGATCTCGTCGCCGCGCTGGCCCTCGTCGGGCTGGGGATCGCCTTCTTCTGGAAGATGACTTTCACCGGCCTGATCCTGCCGCGCGGCGATACGTTCGCCTACTTCTATCCCTACTGGGATTACCGCAACGCCATCATGCGGGCAGGCCGCCTGCCGCTCTGGAACCCCTATCTGTTTATGGGCGTACCCCTTCTGGCAAACAGCCAGGCCGGAGTACTGTATCCCCCCAACTGGCCCCTGATCGGGCTGGACGCGCCGGTCGCCGTCAAAGCCGCCATCATTTCGCATATCGTCTGGGCCGCCGTCGGGATGTACGTCTTCGCCCGCCGGACGCTCTCGCTGAGGGTGCTGGGCGCGATTCTGGCGGCGGCGGTCTTTGCGCTCGGCGGCTACCTGACCGCTCAGGTGGAGCACGTCAACCAGTTGCAGGGGCTGGCCTGGCTCCCCTGGCTGTTCTGGTTCTGGAGCGAGGCGACAGCAGGACGCCCCCGGATGGTGCTCTGGCTGGCGATCGGGATGGCGATGCAACTGCTGGCCGGGCACACGCAATCCGCCTTCATCAGCGGGATCGGGCTGGGAGCCTGGGCGGTGTGGCAGACGGCCTTCCCCGCATCGGCCGGAGGGGCGAACTGGAAGGTGCGGGGGTGGCCCCTCCTTGCGCTGGCGCTGGCGGCCCTCTTTGCGCTGGGGCTGGCCGCCGCGCAAATCCTGCCCACGCTCGAATTGACCCGCCTGAGCA
>DRKO01000438.1 GCA_011051745.1 Chloroflexota bacterium
GACGGTTCCTGCGCCGTTCGGGGTGCTGCACCTCCAGCATATGAAGGTCCGACCCCCGGCAACTTACGACGGTTGGCACATCTAACAACTCCCCCAACCAGGGGTAGAGAGTCGCCGTCGGCAGAAAGGCAAACTGGATGATGTCCGGACGCGGCAGGTTCAGGAATGGCAGGTAGCGAATGAACATACGCAACGCGCCGCTCCTTGTGCGAGTGCGTTCCCGACAGGTCTTCCACAGGCGGATCGCTTTTCGCGGCGAGCGGGCTATCTCCACCGGTAGCCCGGCCATCAGAGCCGACAGCCGCCGCAGGTCTGAGAGATCAACCTCAGGCAGCAGATAACGCACTGAGAAGCCGGACGGCATAGGCAGGTACGGCCTGAAAGGCTCCCAGTCACCGCGACCACGGGCGGCGACCGTCAGCCTGTTGCCGCGCTCTGCCAGCGCCCGCACCATACGGAAAATAAAAGTCAGTTGGGGAAACTGGCCGCCGACGAACAGGATATGCAAGGCTTTGTCTCTCCATGCCTGATGCGTTCAGGGAGGCTTTAACGGCAGGCCCAAACCAACTAGAGCTTACCTGCGAAAGGGGCTTTAAGCCGGTCGAACCTCCTCAACGGCCTCTGGCTCCGCAGGCACGTCATGTCGGCTGAACCCCCACTCCGAGTCCATGATGACCATCCCTTTGCCGGGCTGAAGGATACGTTCGGCGCGGAACAGCCCTCGCGGTTCAAGTGTGAAGTGGATAGCTTCGTGCACGTAGTCTACCCGCTTCCCCAGATTATGCCCGAACCAGGGATCAATGCTGTACACACCGGGGAAAAAGGGCAGGCTGGGGATGGTCACCTCAATCTGCACCTTATCCCCCGCTTTATGAGGGCCGAAGACGAAGTCCTGCACGTCGCTCCGGATGTTGAGCATGGGCGTGCCGTTCTGGGCCCGCACTTCAACGCCCGCATTCAGCGAGGGCTTATCCTCATATAGCTCAATTTCAAACCAGACCGTTAAGGGCTTGCCAACGCCAAAGGTAGTGGTTAACTCTCCCCGCTCGTTGAACAGACCGATCCGTGTGATGCGCCCGCCGCCGATGCCCTCCCGGTTTTTCACGTCCCGGATGTCCTGTAAAGCCATCGTCAGGGCCGCTTCATGCGCCCCCAGATAGGTATCAATTGCCGTGTCGTTGTCGCCATCATAGATGATGCGCCCGCCGGAGAGGACGATTGTCCTCTGACATAAACGCCGGATCGCTCCCATATTGTGGCTTACAAACAGCACAGTACGGCCCTGACTGGCAACCTCGCCCATCTTCCCCAGGCACTTGCGCTGAAACGCCACATCTCCGACGGCCAGCACCTCATCTATCAGCAGGATTTCGGGCTCAAGGTGTGCGGCCACCGCGAAGGCCAGCCGCAGATACATGCCGCTGGAATAGTGTTTCACCGGCGTGTCAATGAAGCGCTCAACCTCCGCAAAGGCGACGATCTCGTCGAATTTCCGCTCGATCTCGGCCCGCGACATGCCCAGGATCGCCCCGTTCAGGGCGATGTTCTCCCGCCCTGTCAGTTCGGGGTGGAAGCCCGTTCCGACCTCCAGCAGCGACCCCACGCGGCCATATATCTCGGCGTAGCCGGAGGTTGGCTCCGTGATGCGGGAGAGCACCTTCAGCAGCGTGCTTTTACCTGCCCCGTTGGCCCCGATGATTCCGATGACCTCGCCCTGCTTTACTTCAAACGAGACATCTTTCAACGCCCAGATCGTCTCGTCCAGTTCCGCCGCTCCGGTCGCCTGACCGCGTAACAGCCTGGCCGCCCGTCGGAAAGGAGCGGTGACCGCGTCGGTCACCGTATCCCGCAGGGTTTTGTACTTCTCCCGCCTCCCACCGATACGGTACTGTTTACTCAGTTTCTCCGCACGAATAGCTATATCGCTCATGCCAGGGCCTTACTACACCACATCCGCAAAGGTCTTCTCCATGCGCCGGAAGAAGAACAAACCGCTAATTAACAATCCCACTGAGGCCAGCGCCGAAACGATCACGATCGGCCCCGGAGCCGGGTCAACGCCCAGCAACGCCCAGCGAAACCCTTCTACTACTCCCGCCATCGGGTTCAGGCCGTACAGAGTCCGCCAGGGTTCATCCAGCAGGCTGCTCGGCCAGACGATAGGGGTGGCGAACAGCCATATCTGGGTCAGGAAAGGCACAGCGTACCGCACATCGCGGAACTGAACGTTCAGTGCCGAGAGCCACAGCCCGACCCCCAGAGAGGTCACAAAACCCAGTAACAAAAAGAGCGGCAGCCAGATGATGTTGATCGTCGGGGCAATGCCGAAATAGAGCATCATTCCCACCAGCACGACGAAGGCCAGCAGAAAGTCAACAACACCGGCCAGCACGCTGGAGATCGGTATTACCAGCCTGGGGAAGTATATTTTCTTGATCAGGTTGGCACTTCCCACCAGACTGTTAGAAGAGCTCGTCAGCCCGCTGGCGAAGAACGTCCAGGGGACCAGCGCCGCATAGTTCCAGATAGGATAGGGAACGCCGTCAGATGGGATGTCCGCCAGATTCCCGAAGAACAGCGTGAAGACAACCATCGAGAGGAAAGGCCGGATGATGGCCCACGCCGCCCCGATGACCGTCTGCTTGTACCGCACTTTGATATCACGCCAGACAAGGAAATAAAGGAGTTCGCGGTACTCCCACAGTTCATTCAGCTTGAGCGACACCCAGCCCCGGGAGGGCTGGATACGAATAAATGAAGTCCTGCCAGCACCCTCAATCTTGTTTCCAGGCATGGCGTCAGGCTTTAAGTCTTCCAGTACACTCACTTTGGGTATTTCTCCAGTGCAGGACCCGACCGACAGCGAATCCCGATAAAGTCGGCGCTCCATTTCAGCGGAACGCGCGTGTTCCATCACGATCCGGAGGAACACGCGCGTTCCGTAATGCGAACGTGCTATTCAGCGGCAGACGCAACGACGTACTGATCTTCGTAGAAGCTCTGGGTCAGATCCCTTACCCGGTTCAACACCAGCCAGACCATGGCTGTGCCGGACTGCCTGATCCGCTCGCTGGCCTGCTTCAAGGCGCTGGCCGGTGTGCTCCCCGCGTGAACCACAAGCAGAGCCGCATCGCAGCCATGTGCCAGAATGGCAGCATCCGCCGTATCCAGAATAGGCGGGCTGTCGAAGATGACGAGATCGGCAAGCGTCTCCAGCTTCCTGATCAACGCATCCATACGCTGGGACTGGAGAAGGTCGGCAGGGTTGAGGGGCAACGGCCCGCTCGTCATAAGGAGCAGGTTCTCCACCCCTGTGCTGACCATATGCTCCCTGAGGGAACCTCCATTCCCCATCTGTAAAGCAGTTGTGACGCCTGCCTCATTCTCCTGCTCAAAGATTCTGTGCAGCGAGGGACGCCGCAGGTCTCCATCAACCAGGATGACGCGCCGTCCGGCCTGCGCCATAGCAATTGCGAGATTGGCGGCGGTGGTCGTCTTCCCCTCGTCCGCGCTGCTGCTGGTGACGACAATGGAGTGTATCGGGTTGTTAGCCGAGGCAAACTCAAGATTGGTCCGCAGCACCCGGTAGGCCTCCGCGTTCGGAGAGCGCGGTTTACGGACGGTTACGAGGATATCCTGCTTCTCGCCCACCGGAATCCGCCCGATGGCTCCCAGCGCAGGAATCCCTGTTAGCTTCTCCGCTTCCTCCGCCGACCTCACAGCGTTATTCAGGTATTCAATGAACAGGACGAGGCCAACAGCGAGCACCCCGCCCACAATGAGGCCCTGGATGGTGCGCACAGTAGGATTGATCTGGTTAACCGGCTTCCCCTCTGTTGCCTCCTGAACGACGATCACATAGTCCGCCGCCTGAGCGTCCGTGAGACGCAGGTCTTCGTAGCTCTGTAGCAAGGCACTGTACCGGGCCTCGGCCTGATCAAGCTGCACTTCAAGGGGGTTCTTCTGGGCAAGCAACTCCTCGATCTGGTTCTCAAGCTCTGTCTGCAGGGCCGTTCTCTCCGGTAGCTGCTCTTCCAGACGCTGCTGCTCGAACTCCAGCTCCTTGATCTCCTGCTCCAGCAAGGCCTGCTCGATGAGGATATCCCCTGTCAGGTTATAAGCGGGCAGATCGTTGATGGCATTAAGTCTGGCCTGCTTGAGGGCCAGTTCGGTGGGTATCTCATCAAGGCGAGTCAGGGCGCTTTCGATCTCGTCCTGATTACGCGCAAGCTGGGCCTCCAGGCTGTTCACATTCGCCTGGATCTGCTCGACCTGCGTCCGCAGGTCGCTGATCTCCTGCTGCGCGTTGGCAATCTCCTCTTCCAGGTCCTCACGGGACGAGTTGAAACGTGCCGCCTGGCGTAGCTGGTTTTCCTCAATGAACACGCGGGCGATCTCGTTAGCCAGCAGAGCCGCCCGCTGCGGATCGCTGTCTTCGACGGTGACCTCCAGAAGGTTGGTATCAACGATGTTGATCGCCTTTGTCCTGCGGGCCAGAGAGTTGGGGCTCATGTCCAGCCCCAGGTTCTCGATTGTCCGCTCCATCACATAAGGCTGGAGTATCAGGGTAGCGTAGGTCTCCGCAACGCGCTGGCCGGAGGTTACCGCATTGGCATCAGGAAGCTGAGAGCGACCGGGGCTGATCAGGAGCGTTGTGGTTGCTGCGTAGACTGTGTTCTTCTGACGGGTGGAGAGGTATCCTCCCGCCGCTCCCAAGACGAGAAGCAATGCGACCAACCACCACCACCGCTTGAATACAGCAATATATTGCCTTAACTCCACAAACCCCTCTCCTCATTGAACGCGCTTACCTGATCACCACCGACAACTTTTAAAAGGCAACCCTCGAACGACCCCCATGCTCGGAAGGGCAGCCTTTTTTTAGCAGGGAACACAGAGGGGCAGAAGCCCTCTTCGCTATCGTCGAGTGTCCCAGAGATCAATAATATCACATTTCCGTATTTACAATAGCTCCCTTTTGATACAGCCGTTGCTCATCCCCTGCACGGGCCAGGGCGATAAGTTCATCCACCGCCATGTCCATATCAAGCAGATTAACCACCTCGGAGAGTTCGTCGTCGGGCGTCTTGGCAACGAAGATTGATCCGTGCTTAGTGCGATGATATTCCTCCCCCTCGGCGAACAACTCCTCGCGAATCTTCTCGCCGGGGCGCAACCCCGTAAAGACGATATCAATATCCTCATACGGCTTCAGGCCTGAAAGCTCGATCAGGTCGCGGGCCAGATCAACGATCTTGATGGGCTCGCCCATGTCGAGGACGAACACCTGCCCATTCTCACCCATCGCTGCGGCCTGTAGCACCAGTTGAACCGCCTCCGGGATGGTCATAAAGTAACGGCTGACTTCGGGATGAGTCACCGTGACGGGGCCGCCTGCCGCGATCTGCTGTCGGAACAGCGGCACGACGCTGCCCCGGCTGCCCAGCACATTACCGAACCGAACTGAGATAAACGGACGTCCTGTGCGTCGCCCACCCTGCTGAACGATGAGTTCGGCAAGGCGTTTGGTCGTCCCCATCACGTTAACCGGGTTGACCGCCTTATCAGTGGAGATAAAAACGAAGCGCTCCACGTCGTACTTCTCGGCCAGGATCACCAGATTCCTTGTGCCCACCACGTTGGTCGTAACCGCGTCCTCGATGTTGTCCTCCATCATGGGGACATGCTTATGAGCCGCCGCATGAATGACGATCTGAGGTCTGCACCGCCGGAAAACGGCGTCCATGCGCGGGAAGTCGCGCACGTCGGCCACCACGATATCTATGGGAACATCGGGCATCATCTTGCGGAGATCATGGCTCACCATAAAGAGGCTGTTCTCACCATGCCCCAGCAGAGTCAGGCGTGCCGGTCGGGCGCGAATGATCTGGCGGCAGATCTCCGAGCCAATCGAGCCGCCTGCCCCCGTGACCATGACCCGTGTCCCCGCCAGCATCTGGTTGACTTCCTCGGTGTCAATCTCGACCGGCTCACGGCGCAGCAGGTCCTCGATGTCCACGTCACGCAGATGGCTGACCCGCACCTGTCCGGAGAGCAGTTCATACATGCCGGGGATCGTCTTGTAGGAGACCCCGGCCTCTTCGCACAGGGCGATCGTCTCACGGATAACCTGACCGGGGACGACGTTCATGGCGATGATAACTTCCTGGATGCCGTGATCCCTGACCAGACGGGGGATGTCCTGTCGGGTTCCCAGCACCGGCACTTTGTGGATGGATATCCCCTGCTTCTGGGGATCGTCATCCACGAAGCACACCGGCTCCAGATCGCAAAGTGCGCTTGTCTTCATCTCGCGCACGACCATCTCACCTGCCGCCCCCGCGCCGACCACGAGCACCGGCTTCTTGACTATCTGCTTGTTAGAGCTGCGTCCCTGATTGGCCGTTGCCACTGCGCGGGCCAGAAAGCGAGTCCCGCCCGCCACCATCAGGGAGAGCATTCCGTCAATGAAAGGGACCGAACGCGGCAGGCCCTCACCGGGCAACAGCCCCAGAGTCTGGACAACGAGAAAAACGACAATGATAAGTGCCATCGCCTCGCTGACTGCGATGATGATGGTGAAGAGTTCATCCACGCTGGCAAAACGCCAGTAGCGACGATAGAGGCCGAAAAAATAGAGAAAAGCCAGTTTAACAATCAGTGCCCCGACGGTATAGATGATCAGGGCCTGCCAGTAAAGGCCCCAGTCGGGCCTCTCCAGCCGGATAATCAGCGCCAAGGCGGGCGCCATGCTGAGCAGGACAGTATCCAGGGCAAAGACGTGACGGTTACGCAACTGAAAAGTGGCGAACGGGGACAGGATACCGAGGTCTCTGTCGGGGGGTTTTAGGACAAACCTGAAAATGCTCTCCACCTTTTCCTCCCTGTAAGAACAAGCCAGCATTCCAACCACTCAGCCCAATACACACCCGGCAGCAAGGAACCTTAGAAAACAGAGTAGCTGACCCCCGGAGTTCGCGGTAAAACGGTTGGCAGCAAAAGCCACGCTTCGGCTAACTGCCGAGCACCCGTAGCAGATGCTGCTCTGTATGCTTTTGAGCACAAGAGCCTGCTCAGAGGGTCAGCAACCCGATGAAGCGCGATGGTAACAATAACATTTCCATAACAGAGTGTAACAGGGATCAGCGTGCAGATGCCGTGAAATTTTCGTGAAAAATATGTTTTCCGCTCTGCGGACGCGGATTCAAGCGGCTGATACGCGGTCTGTACGGGCTCGCCTGTTCCTGCTCCAGTGAACAAATGCTATAATCTTCCTATGGTTATCTCTCCCTTACTCGCGATTGGCTTGATTGCCAACATAGTGAGCATGACAATCGGTCTGGCCCTTCTCATGCTGATCCTCTGGCAGGGGCGCCAGATCACGAACCTTCTCTTTGCCCTCTTCCTGCTCGGGGTGATCACCAACGCCGCCTCGTTGATACTGTTCCGCTCCAGCGTCATCTTCGGGTACGACCCTGCCCCCTGGTTGTTTATTGACGTTGTGGCGGTCGGGGCTTACGGGGTGCTGACGTTCATCTTCACGTCGGAGTTCACCGGCAAGGGAACCCCGCTTGCCCGCCTCGGCTACCTGCTCGGCGGCCTGCTCTGGCTCACCACGATCTGGCTAACGGGGACGGACCGCCTGATCGAAAGATCGAGCATCGCCGTCACACCGGAAGGCCTAACCCTCTTCAAGTTCACCCCCATCGGGTTTTTCATGGTCGGGGTACTGCTCAGCTTCGAGGCGCTGGCTCTGGCCCGTCTTCTGATCAAGCCGACCGAGCGCAGCCTCGCACTCGTGCCCGGTGTCGGGCTGCTTATCCTGACGGCGCTGGTAGACCTGGTCCCTGCTCTGGCTCACCTTCCGATCTCCAGCACCCTGACAGCCATCTCGGCCATCGTTCTCAGCCGTGTGATCCTGCAATTTCAGCTTTTCAACCCTCTGGCACTTGCTAACCGTAACCTTGAGCGGGCCAACCGTGAGCTGGCCCGCGCGAACGAGGAACTCGCGCTCGCCAGCCAGCTTAAATCCCAGTTTCTGGCGAACATGAGTCATGAGCTCCGCACCCCCCTTAACTCGATCATCGGGTACACGGAGCTCCTGCTTGGTGGGCTGTACGGCCCGATCAATGAAAAGCAGCAGGATCGCCTTGAGAAGGTGCTACGTAACGGCAGAAACCTTTTGAACCTGATCAACGACGTGCTCGATCTTTCCAAGATCGAGGCTGGGCGGCTGGAACTGGAACTCAGGCCGGTGAATATGTGCCATGTTATTCAGGCCGTCCTTGGGAGCATCCAGCCACTGGCGGACGAGAAGGGGCTGGTGCTGGTCGCAGAAGTGCCTGACACACTGCCGCCCCTGATAGCAGACGAAGGACGGTTGAGCCAGATTTTGCTTAACCTGCTGAGCAACGCCGTGAAATTCACCGAGGAAGGCAGTGTGACCGTCACCGCTGGTCTGAATCAGGAACACGACGCCCTGATCATCCGTGTGAGCGACACCGGCATTGGGATTCCGCCGGAACAGCACGATCGGATCTTCGAGGAGTTCTATCAGGCCGACGGAACAACCACACGGAAGCACGGCGGCACAGGGCTAGGTCTGGCGATCACCCGGCGTCTGGTTCAGATGCACGGGGGGCAGATCAGCGTTGAAAGCGAAGCGGGGCAGGGGGCAACGTTCACCGTCACGCTGCCTCTCTCACCGCCGCAGGCAGAGACGCAGCTTCACGCGGCGGAGACTCCCCCTGCTGGCACGTCCGCTCCGGAGGTGCTGGTCATTGACGATGAGCCAGAGGCGACCGACATCATCAGAGAGTATCTGACAGCAGCCGGATACCAGGTCTGTGTGGCGTTCAGCGGGGAGGAGGGCCTGAAGATGGCCCGCAAATCCCGCCCGGCGGCCATCACGCTGGACCTCATGATGCCGGGGATGGACGGCTGGGAGGTGCTTCAGAAACTCCGCTCCGACCCCCGCACGGCGGATATTCCGGTGATCATCGTTTCTATCCTCGATCAGCGCCCCGTGGCCGTCGAGATGGGTATCTGGGAGCACATCGTCAAGCCGGTGCAGGCAGATCGTCTTCTGGATGCCCTGAGCCGCGCCCTGATCCGTCCGCCAACGTATCCCATCCTGATTGTTGACGACAACCCCGATGACCGGGAGCGGCTGAGCACCATTCTTACCCATGAGGGCTATAACGTTGTCTCTGCCCCCAACGGGCAGGAGGCAATCGAATGGCTGAAGAGCAATCGGGCCCGTCTGATGATCCTTGACCTGATGATGCCCCATATCTCAGGCTTCGATGTGCTGGCCCATATCCGTAACCACGGCCCGGATCGTGATCTGCCGGTCGTCGTGGTTACGGCGAAAGAACTATCCCAGCAGGAGGAGGCCTTTCTGGCGGAGCGCTTCGCGGACGTGATCCGCAAGCAGGAACTCGGCAGAGAACGCCTTCTCACGGAGATCAAACGGGCCCTGAAGTAAGATAGCACCCCCTATCGCAGAAGAGTGTGAGATGTCTCGACTAACCGAAGACCAGCGCCAGCATATTATCAAGCTTCTTCAGGCTGGCGAGGAACTCCCTCCGCAATACAAACATCTGCTCTTCCCACCGGCTGAGGAGCCTCACTACGAGCTGGTGCATCCCGCGACGGACGACTCTCCCTCGCCACGCAAGTGGTCTATCCTCGTGGTTGATGACTACGAGGACAACCGCGACATGCTTTCTGATCAACTTGAATGGGCAGGGTACTCCACCGTTTGCGCCGAAAACGGAGTTGAGGCTCTGGAAAGGCTCAGGGAGCAGGACCTCGATCTGGTTCTGCTCGACATCATGATGCCCATAATGGATGGCTTTCAGGTTCTGGAGGCCATCCAGGCTGACCCCCGTCTGAGGCGCATTCCGGTGGTGGTTATCTCGGCTCTCCAGGAGCTTGATAGCGTGGTTCGGTGCATCGAGCTGGGAGCCGAAGATTATCTTTTCAAGCCCATCAACCCGGTGCTCCTGCACGCGCGGGTCAGCGCCAGCCTCGAAAAGAAGCGCCTGCGGGATCAGGAGCAGGCCTATCTCCGACGCCTCGAAGCTGAGCGGGAGCGCTCAGAGCGTCTGCTGCTGAACATCCTGCCCGCGCCGGTGATCGAACGCTTGAAGCAACAACCAGAGACGATTGCCGATAGCTTCGCCGATGTGACGGTCCTTTTCGCCGACATTGTGAACTTCACAAA
>DRKO01000439.1 GCA_011051745.1 Chloroflexota bacterium
CAACTCAGGCCTGCCTGAGTTGCCGCTCTGTCTGCGATGAGGGCAGGCAGATGCAACGGGGGCGTCATTCGCCTGTGGATGACCTGCCAGCGGCCCCGTGGCCCGGAGCCGCCGCCATGGAGTTTGACCGGGAGTCAAACTCCCAAGCGGACCGGCTTGCAAGCCGGTCTGCCGCCCGGAATGTGCACCCGCGTGCGCAACACGCCGCCACGCAGGCCCAACTGAATATCCGACACGGAGGCAATCGCTTTTCGCCAGCGGCTAGGACACTGTCCTCACTCCGCAGCCCGGACCCCCGCCGCCGACCCGTAGGGGCGAGGCACGCCTCGCCCACTCCGCCCTCGCTATCCGCTATCTGCCATAGGCCATAAGCTATAGGCCATTCGCCATCCGCCATAAGCCATATGCCATATGCCATATGCCAGTGGTATACTCATCGTTGCTGCGCGGTAACCCTGATCGGTGGTTGTTCAAGGATGTGGCATGCCTGACGAGCCGGAACGCGAGGACGGGGAGCGGGTTTACTCTATCAACCTGCACGTGCCGGGCATTCTGACGCTGCTCAGCGAGCACCTCTACTCCAACCCCGGAGCTGCCCTGCGCGAGATGCTCCAGAACGCCCATGACTCCTGCCTGCGCAGGCTGGCCGAAGACCCCGCCGCAGCGACGTACACACCCCGCATTGACGTGACCCTCAACCCCGACCGGCGGCTCCTGACCATCCGGGACAACGGCTCCGGCCTGACGGCGGACGAGATTCACGGGTATCTGGCGACCGTCGGGCGCAGTTACACCGGTGAGCTGCGCGACCGTCTGGCGTTCGGAGGGCGTGAGCAGGCTCTCTCGCTGATCGGGCAGTTCGGGCTGGGTCTGCTGTCGGCCTTCATCGTCGCCGACCGTGTGGAGATGGTCACGCGCAGCTTCCAGCCGGGCAGCCCGGCCTGGCGCTGGACGAGCACCGGCGAGGGGAGCTACACGCTCGCTCCGGCCCGGCGTGAGGAACCGGGCAGCACCTTCACCCTGCATCTGAAGCTGGAAGGCGAGTTTCTGCTCAACGAGGACGTGGTACGGCAGGCGATCCGCACCTACGCCGACTTTCTGGAAGTGCCCATCCACCTCAACGGGAGCAGGCAACCGGTCAACGCCATGGATGCGCCCTGGCATCGGGGCGGGAGCATGGCAGACTACCGCCGCTACGTGGTGGATCGGTTCGACGTGCTGGAGCCTCTGGCTGTCATCCCCCTGCACGACCATGTGGAAACGGTCACTCTGCCGGATGGTTCGCAGGATGCGATCATCACGCCGCTGGCGGGGGTGCTGTTCGTCCCGACCGGCTCGGTTGTCTCGATCCGCGAATACGGCGAGGTGGCCGTCTACATCCGGCGGATGTTCATCACCGACGAGGAGCGCGATCTGCTGCCGCGCTGGGCCAGATTCGTGAGCGGTGTCGTTGAGTCGCCTGTGCTCAGGCCGACCGTCAGCCGTGAGCAGGTGCGCCGCGACGAGGCGTTTTACCGGGTGCAGCATGCGATTGAGGAGCAACTGCTCGCCTTCTTTCAGGAGCTTGCGGAGCGCGATCCTGCCGCCTGGCGAAACATTGTTCTGGTGCACAATGACCTGATCAAGGCCTGGGCGCTGGAAAGCCGCGTCTTCTTTGAGACGATCTGCGATCTGGTGACGTTCGACACCAGCCGGGGGCGCATGACGTTGCCCGACTATCTGGACGCCACCGGCGGCGCGATCTACTACTTCGCCGAGGCGCAGGGTTCGACGCAGGAAAAGATGCTCTACGAGGCACGTGGCCTCCCCGTGGTTGACGCCAGCGTGTTCGTCGAGGAAGCGTTTCTCCAGGCCTATGCCCGTTCCCATCCCGGCGTCGAATTGCGCCAGTTGGAGCCGGGCGCGAGCTTCGTCTTCTCCGACGTGGCGGACCCCTCTCCTCACTGGGAGAAGATCACCCGCTACTACACGGAACAGGGAATCCGGGTGCGGGTGGTGCGCTTTGAGCCGGAGAGCATCCCGGCCATACTGGTCTATCCGCCGGGCAGCGATGACATCGCCGGGGCACGGGCGGCGCTGGAGAGCGGTGAGATCACGGGGGCGGTGGCCCGTCTGGTGGAGGAATATCTGCGGATGCGCGATCCGGCGCAGGCCGCCGCGCAGGGGATACTGCATCTGAACGCCGCCTGTCCCCTCATGCAACGTCTGCTGACGCTCTCGCCGGACTCAGGCGTCTTCACCGCCGCGCTGGAGATCGTCTACCACAACGCCCGTTTCTTCGCCGGGCGCTCTCTGACGGCCTCTGAGGCCCGTCAGAGCTTCGACATGATCAGCTACAGCCTGTCACAACTGCTTGAGGCCCTCAGGAAGCCGACCGGCCACGAACCCGATTCCGCTTCCTCTGGAGCTGACCCGATGTGAAATGTGGTGGACAACCGTCTGTATCAATCCTACAATAAAAGCCAGACGGTAAATCCCCCGTAAGTCTGCGGTGGGTCGGGCAGTCTCTAAGAACGACCGCCGCATTCATTCTGAATCCACTCTGATGATCTTGCGTGGTGCTCTGGGCGCCACCCTGCGACTGCACATGAATGGAGCGCTTATGTCTGCAGCAGACCTTGACCAACTCTGTATCAACACCATTCGTTTTCTGGCCGTGGACGCTGTCCAGAAGGCGAATTCGGGCCATCCGGGTATGCCGATGGGTGCGGCGGCGATGGCGTACACGCTCTGGACGCGCCATCTGAAGCACAACCCGCGCAATCCGAAGTGGGTTGATCGGGATCGCTTCATCCTCTCCGCCGGGCACGGCTCCATGCTGCTCTACGCCCTGCTGCACCTGACGGGCTACGATCTCCCTCTGGAGCAGATCAAGCAGTTCCGGCAGTGGGGTAGCCTGACGCCGGGGCATCCAGAAAGCCACCTGACGCCCGGCGTCGAGGTGACCACCGGCCCGCTGGGGCAGGGGTTCGCGAATGGCGTCGGTATGGCCGTCGCCGAACGCGCTCTGGCGGAGCGTTTCAACACGCCGGATCACACGGTCGTTGATCACCATATCTACGCCATCGTGAGCGATGGCGATCTGGAGGAAGGCGTCGCCTCGGAAGCGGCTTCATACGCAGGCACGCAACGCCTCGGCAAGCTGATCTACCTCTACGACGACAACGGCATCAGCATCGAGGGCGACACCGACGTGACCTTCCGTGAGAATGTGGGGATGCGCTTCCGTGCCTACGGCTGGCATGTTATTGGCCCGATTGACGGCAACGACGTTGAGGCGGTTGACGCCGCCATCCGTGAGGGCAAGGCGGAGACGGAGCGCCCCCCGCTCATCATCTGCCGGACGACGATCGGCTACGGCAGCCCCAATAAGGCCAACACCGCCGGAGTGCACGGTTCGCCGCTTGGCCCGGAGGAAGTCAGGCTGACCAAGCAGGCGATGGGCTGGCCGCTTGAGCCGGACTTTTACATTCCTGAGGAGGCGCTGGCGCACTTCCGCAAGGCGGTTGACCGGGGCGCGGCTCAGGAGGCGGCATGGCAGAAACGCTTCGATGCCTACCGCGCCGCTTTCCCGGAGAAGGCGGCGGAGTTCGAGCGCATGATGTCGGGAGAGCTTCCCGAAGGGTGGGACGCAGCGATTCCGGCCTTCACGCCTGAGGATGGTCCGGTCGCCACGCGCGTGGCAGGCGGCAGGGTGCTGAACGGCATCTTCGAGAACCTGCCTGACCTGATAGGCGGCTCAGCCGACCTGGCCCCCAGCACCAAGACGTGGCTTGATAAATCAGGCCGCTTCGGCTGGGAGAAGGGCGGGCACAACCTGCAGTTCGGTGTGCGAGAGCACGCGATGGGGTCTATTGCGGTGGGAATAGCGCATCATGGCGGCCTGATCCCCTTCACCTCAACGTTTCTGGTCTTTTCGGACTACATGCGCCCGCCGATACGGCTGGCCTCGCTTTCACGGCAGCGCGTGGTTTTCGTGTTCACCCATGATAGCATCGCTATCGGCGAGGACGGCCCCACGCATCAGCCGGTTGAACATCTGGCCGCGCTGCGGGCGGTTCCCGGCCTGTGGGTCTTCCGTCCGGCGGACGCCACCGAAACCGCCGAGGCCTGGCGACAGGCGCTCCTGCGCCGCGACGGACCGAGCGTACTGGCCCTTACCCGCCAGAAGCTGCCCGTTCTGGATCGCAGCAAACTGGCTCCGGCTGAGGGTGTGGCGCGGGGTGCGTATGTGCTGCGCGATACGGACGGCACGCCCGATCTGATCCTGATCGGGACCGGCTCAGAGGTTCATCTTGTGCTGGAGGCCGCCGACGTGCTCGCCGGGGAGGGTATTCAGGCGCGTGTCGTCTCGATGCCCTGCTGGGAGTTGTTCGACGAGCAACCGCAGAGCTACCGCGACTCGGTTCTGTTGCCGGAGGTTCCGGCCCGGCTGGCCGTCGAGGCCGGGGTGAGGATGGGCTGGCACAGGTACGTTGGCGACCGGGGCGCGGTGATCGGGCTTGACCGGTTCGGCGCGTCGGCCCCCGGAAAGGTCGTGATGGAGAAGTTTGGCTTCAACGTGGAAAACGTGGTGGCACAGGCCAAGGGGTTGCTCGCCGGAGAGAGGGTGTGAAAATGCGGATCGTCGTCGGGGCTGACCATG
>DRKO01000440.1 GCA_011051745.1 Chloroflexota bacterium
GCCGGACGAGGCCGGGCGGTGGAAGATGGCCTGCCCCAGGTTGCCCTCGCGCTCGTCTTTGTCGGTCGGCTTCTCGCGCCGGTCGGGCACGTACTTGACGTGGAAGTAGTCGTTGGTGCGGACGTGCTCCGGCAGCGCGACGATCCATCCGAACTCGGCGGTGCTTTTGCGCGGCGTGCTCAGGTTGCCCTCGGTGATCAGGTTTCCGAGCAGGTCGTCCATCGCGCAGACCTCGATCAGGTGGTCCAGCACCTGCACCTGAGTGGGCTTCTCCGTCTTGAGCCACTCGCGGAAGTCCGGGTCTGCCGCGATGCGGTTGGCGTCGAAACGCTGGCAGGCCGCACAGAGGTCCAGCCCGCCCGTGCTGGTGATGCGGTGCAGGTGAACGGCCAGCATGTGCTTGAACATGTCCCCGCTGATGGCGTTCACGCTGGCGGGGAGGTAGTTACCGTTCCCGTCCCGCGTCAGGATGTCCACGATGCGGGTCTGGGTCTGATTGCCCTCGCTGCCCTCGTTGTTCAGGCTGTGCAGGTTCAGGAGGGCCTGCGCGGAAATAGATATTCCATAAACAGGTGTTCCGGGCATTGATCAGTGTCTCCTTTCTTGAGTAGATAGATACGTGTACCGTTTCCACATCCCGATAAAGTACTTCCTTCTTCTTTACCCTTCGGCTGAGGCCTCCTCGCTCTCGGCTTCGTAGCGCCGTGGCCAGCTATAGCCAGCCGCCACCAGCAGCTCGCAGACGACTTCGGAGCCATACTGATCCACCAGTGCGGCGATGTCCGCCAGGTCTTCTTCGCTCAGTGTGGGACGGCGGGCCTGCCCCTTCGCACTGACAAGCGGATGTTCCATCTTGCGCAGCGTCTCGGCCTGATAGCGATGGACGAAGGCCGCCAGTTCGGCCAGAAACTTGTCAGGGTAGGGAGCCTGCTGGCGCAGCTTCTGTCCCAGCCCGTACTCCGGATCATATTCGGTCTCCCTCCTCTTTGACTTGTTCCACTGAGGATAGAACGTCGCGTGCCGGATGGCGGCAGCCATCCGCTGGAACCCCGCGTTCTGGAAAATCTCGTAGTAGGGAAGGTCTTCTCTCATAGCAATCATCCTTTCTATAGTGGTCAGGCTGAATAAACGCGCTCGCCTGCGCTCGCGGGCGTCGTTGCTGTTCAACAGGCTCATTGCCAGCGCCCCCAGCCCGGCGCAGAAGTCGAAGAACACCCGCAGATCGCCCGTCGTCAGGAAGCGGCGATAGGTGCGCAGCAGGGTATTCTCGTCGCTACGGGCTTCCTCCAGGCTGGCGATGATGATCTGATGCTCCCGGAGCAGGGCCAGATACTCCTCTGCGTCGGCCACATCTCGCGGGTCAGGCATCCAGCGCGGGAGCTTGAGGACGCTCATGTCCAGCACTGCGTGGGCGCTCCCCATATCCTTGTAGAAGACAGCCGCAATGCCGCTGGCATGGTTGCCGGGCTGGGAGATCGCCCACGCGAAGAGGGGTTCGCTGTCCTGCTGAGCGTCCCGCCAGTCGGTGAGGTAGACGTTCATATAGCGCAGCACGGCCAGAATGTCGCTCTTGATCGCCGTGTTGGCCCGCATGGCCGCCCGGTAGTCGCGCAGAATCCGATCCGTGCTGCTCCAGATCATCTCGTGGGGCAGGGGGACATAGGTCTTGCGGTCGGAACTGCCCTGAACCATGATGGGGATGCCGGCCCGGTACAGCCCCACATAGCGCAGGAACTCCAGCAGCCAGAAGGATTTGAGATTCTGCTCCAGCAGTTTCTGTGCCTTGGGGCGGTTGACGCCTTTCGCAAGCTGAGGGTTGAGAATCTGGACCGCCGTCTCCTGCCCGCTGATAGCCAGCCCGGCTTCCTGCACCAGGGCGGCCCACTCCTCCACGATGACCTCTACCGGGTTGGGGAACGCCCCGAACAGCCGCAGCATGAGACCCGCCAGCCGGGGATACACGTCGCGGTGCTCGTACCAGGTCACCACCAGCTTGTTGTAGCTCGAGATCGCTTTCTGGGTGTTGATCAGTATCCACACCGGCAGATCAGGGTGGGGGCGCTTGATCCCCTGCTCGCGCAGCACTTTGTCGGCGCGGCGGCGATCCTCAGGACTTAACTGACGGAAAGCTTCCCAGTAATGGGCCTGTTGCTCTCGCTCGGCCTGATAGTCCACCAGCGGGATACCGGGCGGGCACTTTTCGATAGTCTTGGGCGTGCCGAGGTATTTCAGCAGGCCCGGCTGGGGGGCTGTGGTCACCCACTCTTCCGGGATGCCATCCAGCCCCTCCAGGCGAATCTCGAACGCGCCGCCCCGGTCGCTCAGCCGGATTTCGATCCCCCGCCCTTCGGGGAGCAAGCCGGAGAGCCACTCCGTCACACCGTAGGCCAGCAGTACATCGCCGATTGTTCCACTTGTTTTATCCACGTAGTACACAGATGGGTACATGACACCTCCTTGCCAAGGTTATGCTCAGGCGGCCTGTCGAAATGGAGACAAAAGCCGTACTTGCATATTCCCCGGCCCAAAACTAAAATAGGAAAAGTAAAGTACGTCTGTGAGACTCTCGCTTGGCAAAATCCATTTCCTGACTCTCTCATCCCATCGTGCATGAGGGAAGACACTGCGGAACTTAGCAAGGCGATCTTGAAATGTTGAAGAGCGGAGTCGCTCGAACCGGACAT
This sequence comes from Chloroflexota bacterium, assembly GCA_011051745.1. Classification (GTDB taxonomy): domain Bacteria; phylum Chloroflexota; class Anaerolineae; order Aggregatilineales; family UBA3940; genus DRKO01. The sequence goes on from DRKO01000440.1 coordinate 2,685, forward strand.
ATATGTGACTTCCTGTGATTTCGATAGTTATCATGGAAACCCTCCCATCAAAAATCTTATTCACAGTTGCTTACAAACATCATAGCACAGAAGGGTTTCCCTGTCAACAGCAGACTCCTATGCCTACCCGCCGAGGGTACTGAAACATTCAGAGTTGATTACTGGTAGAAAC
>DRKO01000441.1 GCA_011051745.1 Chloroflexota bacterium
CCGGTTGACGAAGGTCACGTCCTCGCGGGCCAGATCGCCGATGCCGGAGATGGCCTGCGGATTGCCGGACGGGACGATCAACCCCTGCTCGCGCCGGACGAGCGTCACCAGGGCCACGTCGCGACCGGGGAGATACTGATCAATGTAGCGCCAGTTGTACTCGCCCGTCTCCGGATCGAGCAGGTGCGAACCGGCCAGATGCGCCTCGCCACGCCGGAGCGCGACCAGCCCGCCCAGGCTGCCGACGTTGGCCGAACTGAGCCGCATACCGGGGGCGCGTTCGGCCAGAAACTGGGCCAGCAGGTCAAGCGTCATGTCGTGGGAGCCGATGGCGACGATCGTTTGCTCGATCTCGCGCGGCTGGCGGTAGAGATGCACGGTCACAGTCTCCCCGGCCTGAAGCCCCTCCGAGAAGCGGGGGATGCGCACGATGCCATCGGCGCGGACAAGCGACGTGATCACGCCTGCCCCGCGCGATAGCGGCGTGGCGATGATCTTTCCCCCCACCTTCCCGACCGTCACGCGCAGATACTCGTCGTCGCCGGGCGGGGAAAGCACCTTGCGGCTGATCGTGGCCTCCAGCGTGGGCGTTCTCTCGGAGAGCGGCGGCCTGCCCAGCCAGCGGCTGATCAGCGGCTCGACGAAAATCTCGCCCGTCAGCGCCGCCGAGACCGGATAGCCCGGCACGCCGATCACCGGCACGGAGCGCTCTCCGGCGGCATGGATCATCCCGAAAATGACCGGATGGCCGGGCCGCACGGCGATCCCGTGTACCAGCACCTCGCCCAGTTCGGCCACCACGTGCACGGTGTAGTCCTCGCTGCCCGCGCTCGAACCGGCGTTGACGAGCACCAGATCGTGCGTGGCGGCGGCCTCCCGCACGGCCTCGCGAATCTGCTCGTAATTGTCGGGGACGATGGGGAAGCGCGTCGCCTGCCCGCCCCACGATTCGATCTGGGCGGCCAGCACCAGACTGTTGAATTCGATGATCTGACCCCGCGAGATCGCCCCCCGGGCCGCCTCTTCCGCGCTGACCAGTTCGGAGCCGGTGGGGATGACGGCGACCGAGGGCCGCCGCCGGACCGAAACGGTCGCGTGGCCGCTCCCGGCAATCGCGCCGATGTCCACCGGTCGCAGGGTGTGATTGGCGGAGAGCACCAGTTCGGTTGCGACCATGTCCTCGCCCATCGCCCGGACGTGCTGCCAGGGCGCGACGGGAGCGCGGATGATCAGCTCCCCTTCACGCTCGCCGGGCTGCACATGCTCGATCATGACGACCGCATCGGCCCAGCGGGGCAGGGGGTGGCCGGTGTTGCAGGCCTTCATGGGGCGCTCGACGCGCTCCACGTCGGCCTCGTCTTTGATCAGGGTGAAGGTGAGGGGGTTCGTCTCGCTGGCGCCCTGCGTGTCGCGGGAGCGGACGGCGTAGCCGTCCATCGCGCTGGCGTGGTAGTGCGGGGCGGAGATCGCCGCCCAGACCGGCTCAGACGTGACGCGGCCCGGCGCTTCGGAGAGGGGGACTGTCTCGCCGGGGAACGGCTCCCACAGCCCCGCCGCTTTGAGCGCTCCGGTAAAGCGCCGCCACGCTTCATCCATGGGGAGGTCTTCGAGGTAAACGCTGCGCTTCTTCACCATCCGTCAGCCTTTAAGGGTAATGCTTCGCTGGCTCTTATGACAGATAAGATGCTCAAGGTCAATCTTACACGGGATCGGGGGAGATCGCACTATCGGCGAGGGGGAGGTGGGCCGCCTACTGCTCCTGCGGCAGGGAGGCGAGAGGGAGCGGCTCTATCTCACTCACGATCTCATCAACGACCTTCTCGATCTGTAGCTCCTCCTCGATCTGCTGCACCTTTGCCAGATCGGCCCGGATGATAGGGTGGGGGGCGATGATCGAACAGCAATCTTTATAGGGGGCCGTCGCCTCCTCCTCCAGCCCGATCCGGCGCACCAGATCCATCACCTCGACTTTGTCGCTGCCGATCAGCGGCCTGAAGATCGGAATCTCGACCGCCCGATCCACCGCGACGATGTTTTCCATCGTCTGCGAGGCGACCTGCCCCAGACTATCCCCCAGCACCAGCGCCTGGTATCCCCACTGCCCGGCCAGCCGCTCGCCGACCCGCACCATCAACCGGCGGAACACGACGAGTTCGTAGCGCTGCTGACGCTGACCCATCCCCAGTATAGCCATCTGGAAGGGCGCGAAGTTCGCCAGAAAGACGGTGCGCGAAAGGGTGTAGGCGCTGAGCTTCCTCCACAGGCGGGGCATCTTGGTCTGGAGCACGCCTTCTTTGCGGGGAAACACATAGAAGTGCAGAAAATCCACCTGCGCCCCCCGGCGGGCCAGCAGATAAGAAGAGGCGATTGAATCAAAGCCGCCTGAGATCAACGAAAGCACCTTCCCGCTCGTCCCGACCGGCAGGCCGCCCGGCCCCTGAAACCGGCGGGTATAGATGAAGGTCTCCTCGTCACGCACGGAGATGTAAATCGTCACGTCCGGGTTGCTCAGGTTGACCTGTGCGCCGGTCTGCTCCCTGACGAGCGTTCCCACGCGCCGGTTGATGTCATCGCTGGTGAAGGGGAGGGACTTGTTGGCCCGCGCGGCCCGGACGGCGAAGGTCTGATGTTCGTCCAGAACCTCGCGGGCGGCCTCTAAAGCGGTCTCTGTGATCGCGTCGAACGTGTTCGGGCAGGTGACGACTTCGGTAAACCACGCAATGCCGAACACCGTCGCCAGCTTCTCCCGGCTCTCGTCCGCTCGCTCAGGCTCCACGCGGACCAGAATCTGCCCTATCTGGCGGGTCACCTGCTTCTCGGAGAGGCCCAGCACACGGCGGATGTTCGCCATAAGCTGCTTCTCAAAGGCGAGGCGGTTCTTTTTCTTCAGCGCCATCTCGGCGTAGCGTACAATGAAAGTTGTCATGGGAATCCTTTCGCCTCCGATTTCTCGGCCTGTCGGGGGAGCCATTTTGCAGCATCTGCCCGCAGGTTGCAACAACTGGCGTGCGGCAGCGCAATGAAGGGCGCGGGGCCTTTATGCGCATCCCCGCGAATTCAGGTGCTCTCCCTGCGTCTGGAGGATAGCGAGACGCCCCGCGTCCGTCGCGGGGCGTCTTTTTGAACAGAAGGGTGCGGGGAGATTCTTCCCCGTGTCTGCGTCAGGCGCGTATCTCCTGACGCTGGAAAAGGACGTAGGCCAGCGCAAAGAGCAGGATCGTGGCCGCCGCCAGACCGGTCAGGTGCGGCCAGATCAACAGCACACTCTGCCCCAGCGGCAACGGCGAGCCGAGTAACGCGCCCTCCCACTGGCTCGGCAGCACCAGCCCGAAGGAACGGGTCGCCGGAAGCAGCAGGCCCAGCGTGGCCTCGACGTAAAGCGTGTTCGGCGAGAGGCGGGCCAGCGTCCGCGCCAGTTGCGCCTGCGCCAGAATCTCCTGCGGAGTCCCGAACCGCAGCGGCACAAAGGCCTGTGCGAGCAGGCCGGCGATGATGTTCCAGAAGATGGTGAAGAACAGCCAGACGGCGATTGAGGCCAGCGCCGCCGTCGCGGGCTGGCGGAAGATGGTCGAGAAGACCATCGCCACCGCCAGCCAGATGCCGCCGTAGAAGATGGTCACCAGCAGGAACAGCAGGCCACGGGCGACCTCCTCGCTGCTGGGAGGCACGCCCAGCCCCAGAACGCCCATCCCGATGATGAGCAGCCAGATGGCGGTGAGCACCAGCGTCAGCGTGAACAGCCCGGCCAGAAACTTGCCCATCAGCAGGGCGTCGCGGTAGATGGGCTGGGCCAGCACGCGCGAAAGCGTGCGCTGGTTGAACTCGCCGTTGATCGAGTCGAACGCCAGCGAGATCGCGATCAGCGGGACCAGAAACCCCAGAAAACCAACGAACGCCGGAAGCGGCTCCCGCGCGGTCGTGAACAGCCTGAGGAAGATGAACTGATCCTGTGCGACCGTCTGGCGCAGGTTTTGCAGGGCCACGTACACCGTGCCACCGGCGGTGAGCAGGATCAGGAACTCCAGAATGTGCATCCGCGCGCTGGTGAGGTGATCGGCCATGTCCTTCGCCACCACCACCCAGAGGCCGGTCCAGGGGGAGCCTTCCCGCGTGCGCCGGGCCGGAGTCCGGCCGTCAGGCTGCTGCTGCGACATGTTCCACCTCCTCGAAGTAGCGGGCGTAGACTTCGTCGAGGCTCGGCTCCTCGATGTCGAGGGCTTTCAGGCGTCCGCCCGCCTGAATGACCGCCTCGGCGGCCTCGGCCCGCAGGTCTTCGGCGGCTTCCAGCACGAAATGGTCGGGCGGCGCGTGCTGGACTTCGACAGCGCCGGGCAGGGACCGCAGGGCCTCCTCCAGCGCCTGCGCGGGGCCTTCGGCCTGAAGCTTGACGCGATACGCGCCGCCCAGCACACGCCGGGCCAGCTCCGGGACGGTCCCTTCCAGCACGATGCGCCCCCTGTGGAACAGGCCGACACGGTCACAGACCTGCTGCACCTGATGCAACAGGTGGGAGGCAAGCAGGATGGTGATGCCCTCTTCCCTCAGGTCGCGGATGATCTGGAGGAAGAGACGCGCCGCCTCCGGGTCCAGCCCCACCGTCGGCTCGTCCATGATGATGATCTCCGGCTGCTTCAACAGCAACTCGGCCACGCCCAGTCGCTGGCGCATCCCGTGCGAGAACGTCCCGACCAGGTTATCGGCCACCTCGCTCAGCCCCATGCGGTCGAGGGCGGCGTCAATGCGCCGGTAGGCCTCCTCGCGCGGGAGGCCGTTCAGCTTGGCGATGTAGATCAGGTTTTCAAAGGCCGTCAGGTTGTTGTAAAAGCCGACCTGATCGGGCAGGTAGCCGACCCGCGCCTTCACGCTGAGGGGGCGGCGGGCCGGGTCGAGGCCCAGCACGCGCACCCGTCCGGCGGAGGGTTCGGTCAGCCCCAGTATCATCAGGATGGTGGTCGTCTTGCCGGAGCCGTTCGGCCCCAGCAGCCCGAACACCTCCCCTTTCTCGATGGAGAGATCGAGCGAATCAACGGCCACGAAGTCGCCGTAACGCTTGGTTAAGCCTTTCGTCTCGATTACCACGTCGCCCATACGCGCCTCCCTGCGCTCAGCGACGCCCGAAGCGCATCACGGCCAGCCCGACCACACCAACGGCCACCGCGATCAGGGCCACGCCCACCACGCCCCACAGGGTGGAGGTGCGCACCGTCACGCGGTACTCGACTGTTTCGGCGGCCCCGTCTTCAGGCCGCGCCGTGAAGGAGACGATGTAGTCCCCGGCGAGGGCCTTGCTGGCGGGCTTGACCGTCGCCGTGACTTCGACCTGATCGCCGGGCGCGAGCTCGTCAATCTCCTTCGGGTCAAACTCGACCGTCCAGCCGCGCGGCGCAGAGGCGCTCATCTCGATGGCACGCGCCGCCGCCGAGCCGGTGTTCTGCACAAGGAGCGTGAAAGCTGTCTCGGAGCCGGCTTCCGCCTGTCCTGAGAAACGCTCGTCCGGCGTCGTCAGCGTGAGCGAGGATTGCCCCACGACCTCGGCCACCAGCTCGGTTGAGACCACCGCCTCGCCACCCTGAGCGCGGATGGTGATCGTGTAGCTGCCAGCCGGAATCAGGTTGAGGATGGGGTCTACTTCGATGCTCAGGCGCTTGGTTTCGTTGGCCTTGAGCGGCAGGCTGGTTACCTCCTGCCCCGCCGACCTGAACGTCACATCAAAGGCGGGGGGCGCTTCGGCGAACAGCTCGACCGTCAGGTCTTCGTCGCCTTCGTTCTTCAGGCTGACGCTGTAGCGGAAAGTGGTGTCGGGCTTGCCGCGCAGCGTCGGGAGGTCTACGTCAAGGGAGAGGCTGGCCGGAACCCGCTCCTGAATGGTCAGTTCGACGGGGAGCTCCGCCGTCGCCGTCTCACCACGCGCCACAACGGTGAGGCGGTAGTTGCCCGGTTCCGCGTTCTCTGCCGTCTCGATTCGGAGATTCACCGAGGCGTTATCGCCGGGCCGGACGTACACCGCCCGGATCACCTCGCCGCCGCCCCGGAAGGTCGCCGTCCAGCCCTCCGGGAGTCCTTCGACTTCCAGATATACCACCTGGGCTGTTGTCTCAGTCTGGAGGGAAAGGTCGAGGCTGGCCCTCTCTCCAACGCCGATGATCTGGGCCGGATACTCGGTGTAGATCGTCAGCCCCGGAGCGTCCCCTGCCGGGGGCTCCTCCTGAGCCAGTACCGGCGTGGTGGAACCGATTACGAGCAGCGCACCGGCCACCAGCAGAACGCTTAGTAAACCGCGTCGCATATCATAACCTCCTTCGATGTCAGCGTTGGGCTGATTTTCAGCTTTTCAAGTATAGTGATCCTGTGTCAGAAAAAGATAAGAATGCCCCTGCCAGAACGGCAGGGGCACTCAATGCGGAGGTGTGGGAGTTCCGGCTTTACGGATACATCCGTCGCAGGGTGCGGGGGAAGGGGATCGTCTCGCGGATGTGCTTTGTCCCGCAGATCCAGGCGACCGTGCGCTCGACGCCCAGCCCGAACCCGGCATGGGGCACGGAGCCGTAGCGTCGCAGGTCGAGATACCATCTGTAGGCTGCCGGGTCCACGCCGAACTCCTCAATGCGCCGCTGCAACAGGTCCACGTCCCAGATGCGCTCGCTGCCGCCCGTGATCTCCCCGTAACCCTCCGGCGCGAGCAAATCCACGCTGCGGCAGACTTCCGGGCGACCCTCGACGGGCGTCATGTAGAAGGCTTTAGCCGCCGTCGGGAAGTGGTAGACGAAGACCGGCTTATCAAACTGGCGGGTCAGCTCCGTTTCGTGCGGGGAGCCGAAGTCGTCGCCCCACTCGATCCTGAGCAACTCCTTTAGCTCCGGGTCGTCCGTCTGCTCACGGGTGCGCTCGATGCGCTCGACGGCCTCATCGTAGGAGATGCGCGGGAAGGGCGGCTCGACGCGCTCCAGCGCGCTCACGTCACGCTCCAGCAGTTCGAGCTCCGGCCTGCGCTTCTCCAGCACGGTTCGGACGATGTAGGTGACGAACTGCTCTTCCATGTCCATCAGGTCTTCGAGCGTGAAGAAGGCCATCTCCGGCTCGACCATCCAGAATTCGGTCAGATGGCGGCGGGGCTTGGATTTCTCGGCGCGGAAGGTCGGGCCGAAGCAGTAGACCCTGCCAAAGGCCATGATGTTGGCCTCGTTGTAAAGCTGGCCGGTCTGGGCCAGATAGGCCGGTTCGTCAAAGTAGTTGACTTCAAAGAGGGTGGTCGTGTTCTCCCCGGCGGTGGGGGTGATGATCGGGGTGTCGAGGTTGAGGTAGCCGTGATCGTCCAGCCAGTCGCGAATGGCCTTGATGACGGTGGCGCGGATGCGCAGCGTGGCCCACTGGCGCGATGAGCGCAGCCACAGATGGCGATGATCCATCAGAAACTCGACGCCGTGCTCCTTGGGGGTGATGGGGTACGGCTCGGCGATCTGGACGACCTCCAGATGGCTGACGCCGATCTCATAGCCGCCGGGGACGCCGGGGGCGCGGTCGTCCCTGCGCACCGTGCCGGTGATGATGAGGGATGATTCCTGTGATAGCTCTCTGGCGGCCTCGAAATCCTCGTCGCTGACCTCGCCCCGGAACACCACGCACTGGGCGATGCCCGTGCCGTCTCGCACCCGTAAAAACTGGAGCTTGCCCTTGCCGGTCTTGAGGTACAGCCATCCCCGGATGGTGACTTCCTGCCCCTCGTACTGACCGATGTTCTCGATCTGGATCACTTCTGCCACGGCGCTTTCCTCCGGTTGGTTGAGGGATATGACTTCGAGGGGGATTGTAGCCGGGGGAGGGGAGGGGGTCAAGGCGGCAGGAGGTGGCCGATGGGAGGGCGGGGGTGACGCATACGGTCGTGCGGGTGTGCTGGCGGGAGAAACGGGCGGTAGGGTATAATCGCGGGGCGTTTCCACCGGCACGGGAAACGGAACAGGGCCACTCGATTGTCGTTTTTTTGCATCAACTGGAGTGAGCGTTAGAGATGGAAATTACGTGGTACGGGCATAGCTGTTTCCGCATGATGGAGCGCGGGGTGGCGAGCATCGTCACCGACCCGTTCGACGCGAGCATCGGATACACCGTGCCCCGCCTGCGGGCGGATATCGTCACGATCAGCCACGATGCGCCCGGCCACAATGCGGTGGAAAATGTGAAGGGCGCCTCGCATGTCCTGACCCGCCCCGGCGAGTACGAGATCGGGGGGGTCTTCATCACCGGCATTGAGACGTACAACCCCCGCAAGACAGAAGTCCGGCGAAACGTGATCTTTGTCTTCGACTTCGACGGGGTGGTGATCTGCCACCTGGGCGATCTGGATCACGTGCCCACGCAGTCGCAGATCGAGCAACTGGGGGCGGTGGATGTGCTGATGGTCCCGGTCGGCGGGGGCGAGGCGCTGGATAGCAGCCAGGCCGCCGAGGTGATCAGCCGGATCGAACCCGGCATCGTGATCCCGATGCACTATAAGACCCCGGCCTGCCACCTTGATCTGGCCCCGCTGGACAACTTCCTGAAGGAGATGGGCGCCTCCGAGGTAGAGGAGCAGAGCTCGCTGAAGGTGCGGGCACGCAGCCAGCCGGAGGAAACCCGGATCGTCGTGTTAAAATACGGGAACAGCAAGTAGACGCTCTGTGCGTCTCCGGGTGTCGCGGTTTGTCCCGTGTCCTCTCCCCATCGGGGGGCAGAGGGCCATGGAGGGACTTCCGTATTCAGGTCAACAGAGCACTCTAAACGCCGAAGGAGTGTTGTTTCAGGGAACAGGGTAAGCGCTATGATGGTCAAACTGCTGATGAGCTGGGACATCAAGCCCGGACGGGATGCGGAGTATTTCGAGTTTGTCGTACGCGAGTTCGTGCCGGGGATCACACGGCTGGGGTTGCAACCCACCGAGGCGTGGCTGACCGTGTACGGCGACTGTCCGCAGGTGTTAACCGGGGGCATCGCGGAAGACCTGCTGACCATGCAGAAGATTCTGAGCAGCAAGGAGTGGGAACGGCTCCACAGCCGCCTGCTGGAACTGGTTACCAATTACCGGCAGAAGATCGTCCGCGCGACGGGGTCACTACAGATTTTCTAGGCCCCCGTTGTGCGGCCATGCCTGCCGCGATCACCGAGAGGGTAGCCCGCGCCGGGCTACCCTCTTTTGCTTCGCTCCGGTGTGAACTTCAGCGTGATGATTCGAGGAGGAACGTCTCTGAAATCTGGACGAAGCCGTCCTCGATCAGCGTGTATTCGTATGTATACGTGCCGGTGGCCTCATCGTAGACCTGCTCGACGATCTCCGGGATGACAACGATATAGGTCGGGCAGCCGAAGCAGAACGGCTCGCCAAAGCCAAAGGCCCCCAGCGTGAAGGTTGTGCCGTCGGGGCTGGTGGCCCAGTGGTGAGATACTTTGCGCTCCAGGTAAACGTCATCGGCAAGGAGATCGCGCCCCGGCTCGGTCGTGTCCAGCTGGATCAGAGCGATGCGGTAGGAGAGATTCTCCGGCGCGACACCCTCGACGCTGACCGGCTGCCACGTGAACGTCAGTTCGCCGTCGCCATCGTAGACGGCAAACTCCCCCATGAGCTCGTCCTCATCCAGCACGCCGTCGCCGTTGAAGTCGTAGTAGAGCGGCTGGTCGGTCTTCAGCGGCGGGGTTGTGATCTGAACGGAAATATCAAACGATTCGCAGGCCGACATCGCGCCTGCCAGCAGGATCAGCAGGACGACGGACAGGGTAAAACGTCTGATTAACACGATGCTCTCTCCTGTTGGGAGTCGGGTGGCGGGGACCCGTTGGTGCCCGCAGGGGTAGGATAGCATCGGCTGGTGGTGGGGGCAAGTCCGTTGCGGCGTTTGACAGTCAGAACAAACGTTCGTATACTGGGGTGGATGGCCCTTTAACCGGCGGACAGGAGGCCCCCATGAGCGAGCAGACGACTCTCTATCCCTTATCTGCGGTGCGGGCTGTGGCGTTGCGCACGCAGCGGCTCGATGTGCCGAACGGGGCCGAACCCACCCCGACCCCTGATGTGATCTACAACATGGTTGCGCATCTGGGCTGTGTGCAGATTGACACGCTGCACATGGTGCGGCGCAGCCATTACCTCGTACTGTGGAGCCGACTGGGGCGCTACGATCCGGCGGACTTCGAGCGGCTGATCTACGCCCCCGGTGAGCGTCGCCTGTTTGAATACTGGAAACACGCGATGTCCATCATTCCGCTGGCGGATTACCGCTACCACATGCCCACTATGGCGGCTTTCCGCAGATCGCCCGGCAGGTGGTGGGAGATATGGCTGGAGCGCCCGGAGAGCCAGCGGGTGCTTGAGCACGTGCGGAAACGCCTCCGGGAGGAAGGGCCGTTGCGGGTGGCGGATTTCAAGCATGAGAGATCAGAGCGCGGTGGCTGGTGGGACTGGAAACCGGCCAAGGGGGCGCTTGAATATCTCTTTGCGCGGGGGGAAGTGATGGTCGCCGACCGTGTGAACTTCCAGCGGGTGTACGACCTGCGGGAGCGCGTGCTGCCGGAGTGGGTGGACACGAACGAGGCCTCCCCCGAAGAGGCGGATCGCCATCGCATCGAGCAGGCCGTGCGGGCGCTGGGAATCTGCCAGCCGATGCAGGCGGCGGAGTACGCCTACATGAAGCGCAACAGCGCACGGCCCATCGTCGAGGGACTGATCCGGGAAGGGGTGTTCGTTGAGGTGCAGGCGGAGCTGCTCGACGGGGAGACGCACACACTGATCATCCATCGCGAGAACCTGCCCCTGCTCAGGCAGGCCGCCGACGGCA
>DRKO01000442.1 GCA_011051745.1 Chloroflexota bacterium
GCTCCTGTTTGGCTCCTCCAACTTCCCGACGCAACCCGGCCCGGCTATCGGCAACGGAAGCCTTTTCCACTCCGCCATGCTGCTCATGGCGGCCATGTGGGTGATCGAACTGACATCCGAACTGCAACAGGATCGCAACGTGCTCCGCTCGGCGCTACTGAGCATTCTGGGAGGTCCCCTGCTGGGCTGGCTGTTTGGGCTGGCGATCCGGGCAAAGGCTCCTTCCCTGCCTGGCCTTGGAGCGCTGGCCGAGGCAGTGCTTCCACAGGCCGGGCAACCGGTGCTGTGGGGGATCGGGCTGCTGACAACAGGGATCGCCTGGCAGATGCTGGCCCTGCTCATGCTGCGCGAATTCCAGAGCATCGGGGGAGATGGGTGGCTGCCGGAAGGGTTGCTCCGCACCAACCCCCGTTTGAAGACCCCCGTTCGCCTCACCCTTGCCCAGAGCGCTCTGACGATAGGGGCGCTCTCCCTGATGTCCTACGTCAACATGGCTGAAGTAGCGGCCTTTACCTTCCTGATGATCCAGATCGGGGTCAACGCAGCAGCGATCACCCTGGCCCGCAGCCCGAGGGCGGCCAATCGTCCTCTCCGATTGCCGCTTTACCCCGCCATTCCGGCCACAGGAATAGCGGTTAACTTCCTCCTCCTGTTTGCCCTCTCCCTGCCAGCCGCGCTGATGGGAGTTCTGTGGCTCAGCGTGGGCGCTCTGGTCTATCTGCGTACCGGTCGTGAGCAGATGCGTACCTCCCAGCTTGGGGTGACAGTCTTTCAGGACATGCACCGCCGCCCGAATATCACCTCGCCATACCCGGTGCTTGTGCCGGTCTCCAACCCGGAAACCGCTATGGATCTGGTCGCCTTCGGTGCGGCTATCGCGCGGCACTTTGGTGGGCATGTGGTGATCGTCCAGGTGATACGGGTTCCTGAGCAGTTCTCGCTGGATTCAAGGCGGTTTCAGGCACAGCGGAATCTCGACCTGATGGAGCACGTTCTGGAAAAAACCGAGCAGCTCGGCGTGCCGGTTGAAGGGATCACACGCCTCTCCCGCAGTGTCTCCCAGGGCATTCTGGATACGCTGGCGGAGGAGTCGGCGCGGCTGCTCGTGATGGGCTGGCATGCCCGCCAGAGCGGAGCGGCCTCCCGGCTGGGGCATATTCTAGATGAGGTGATCGAGCAGGCTCCCTGTGATGTCGCCGTGCTGAGAGGCGAGTGGGCCACGCTGCCAACCAGCGTGCTGGTTCCTGTCTCAGGTGGTCCCCATGCCCCGCGAGCGGCAAGGCTGGCGCTGGCCCTGACCGCTGAAGGAAAGGGCGAGATCACTCTTCTGAACGTCGCCCGCCTCGCAGAGGGGCAGAAGGCTCTCCTGCAGGGGCAGGAGTTGTTGAAGACACTTAAAAGCGAACTGGACGAGCCAGAGCGAGTACACACCAGAGTGATCGCGGCCCGCTCCGCGCTGGAGGGGATTCTGGACACCGCCGAGGAGTACGACGCCCTTCTGCTGGGGGCCAGCGAGCAACTGTTTCTGGACGAGCAACCCTTCGGGGACCTCCCGCTCCGGCTCGCACAGGAGACTGACAAGCCCCTCGCACTGGTGCGCGGCTACACAGGCCTGACGAGCTTCGTGGCCCGCCGGGCCTGGCAATCCCTCTCCGATATGTTGCCAACACTGGGAGCCGAGGAGCAGATCGAGGTCTTCCAGCGTATGCGCCGCGCGGCGCGGCCTAACATCAACTATTTTGTGCTGATCGCCCTTTCGGCTATCATTGCCACGCTGGGATTGCTGCTTAACAGCCCGGCGGTCATCATCGGGGCAATGCTGGTCGCGCCGCTGATGAGCCCCATCGTCGCCATCGCGACCGGCGTGGTCTTCGGAGATGTCCGCGTCCTCCGGGATGCGACTACCTCCACCATTCAGGGGGTGCTGGCGGCGATCTTCCTCGCCACCCTGACCTCGCTCATATCGCCTCTGGCTGTCGCCACGCCGGAAATACTGGCCCGCACACGTCCCAACCTGCTCGATCTGGGCGTGGCACTCGCCTCCGGGTTGGCAGGCGCTTACGCCATCGCACGCAAGGAGGTCGGAGAAGCTCTGCCCGGCGTGGCGATCGCTGCCGCCCTGATGCCACCGGTTTGTACGATAGGGATCGGCATCGCCCTGGGGAGCGCGCCTATCGCTTTTGGCGCACTGCTCCTTTTTGCGGCGAATCTGGTTGCGATCACCTTCTCCTCGGTGCTGGTGTTCCTGTTGCTGGGGATACGCCCACCCCGGCAGCCCGACCGTCAGCGCCGCCTGCGGCAGGGTTTGATCATCTCGGTGGTCTCCCTGCTGGTGATCAGCATCCCGCTGGGTTTTATTCTCTTCCAGGCCGTACAGCAGGATCGAATCCGGGGGCAGGCACTGACCATCGTTCAGGAGACAGCCGAAGAATGGGGGGCGGCTGAACTGGTGGACTTCAACGTTGAGCAGACCTGGCGGGAAGTGACCATCAGCGGGACACTCTACGCCACGCATGACATCACCGACGCCGATCTGCAAGCCCTGAAAGACGAACTGGAGGCGACATTGCGCCGGGAGGTCTCTATCAAACTCTTCGCCGTGCAGGGCACCCTGCTGGATGCGGAGTCCCCATGATGGAGAAGGATCGTCGGGCGGAGCCAAATCATCGGGGAAATGTTGCTTGGTTGATCAATGGGCGTGGGCTATAATGCGCTCACCATGATGCAAAATCACTTTGCACGCTTCGAAGACCGGGTCCAACGTCTGATAGAAGGTGGCTTCGCGCGGCTCTTTGCCGGGCGGTTGCACCCTCGCGAGGTAGCCACCCAGCTTGCCCGCGCGATGGAGGATCACGCCCGTCAGGGACGTGACGGGCGGTTTGTCGCCCCCGACCGGTACACCGTGCGCCTGAATGCCCGCGATCACGAAGCGATTCTGGCCGCCCAGCCCGATCTGCCCTCCGAACTGGCGGTGGAGTTGATCAGCCTGGCACGCCTTTCCGGGCTGCTGCTCGAAAACACGCCGGAGGTATACCTGCTGGCAGATGACAGGGTGGAACTGCATCAGGTTAAGATCAGCGCCCATCACTCCGGGGCCAGGAGAGAAACAACTCAGGCAATGCCATTCCCCCCCGGCAAAGAACTCGAGCGACCCGTTGGACTGCGGGCAGCGCTCATCACGAAGGATGAGCGGGTCATCCCTCTGGAACGACCGATCCTCAACATCGGACGGGCGCGGGATAACCACGTTATCATTGATGCCCCAAGTGTCTCCCGACACCACGCTCAGCTTCGCCTGCGATTCGGGCGGTATGTCCTGTTCGACCTCGGCAGCAGAGGCGGGACGACCGTCAACGGCCAGCCTGTGAAGGAAGCGGTCCTCCAGCCCGGAGACGTGATCTCGCTGGCCGGTTTCAACCTGATCTACACCGAGGAAGAAGACCCCACTGCCTCAGCCGGAGAGGACGATGAAGGAACCCGCCCCTACTCGCCGACGACAGCGTCAGCCGATTGAGGCAGGATGTCTTTAGATGTCGTTCTCCTGATCACACGCATAGCCATCGCCCTCGCGCTGTACGCCTTCCTGGGCGTTCTGCTGGCCCTGCTCTGGGTGGATATCCGGGCGGCGAGCGAATATTCAGGGGAAAAGCCGTACCCACAGGCTCGATTGATCGTGATCGATTGCGAGGAAGTTCCGCTGGAGCCGGGGCAGGAATACATCCTGGAACCTCTGACCACGCTGGGACGCGGCCCCACCAATACAATCATCCTGCCCGACAGCTTCGCAAGCACTGTACACGCCCACATCATCCTGCAAAAAGGGCAGTGGTGGCTGGAGGATCGGGAGAGCCGGAATGGGACGACGATCAACGGCGTGCCGGTGACGGAACCAGTCGTACTGTCAGGGGGCGACGTGATCGGCATCGGGCGGGTGAAGCTGGAATTCAGGGCCGAGTGACACTTAAAGGAGAAGCCCAGATCATGAGCGACGAACCTGTTCGCATCGGTGTAATTGGTGGATCAGGCCTGTACAACATGCCCCAGCTAACGGATGTTGAAGAGCGCCAGATCGAGACGCCTTTCGGGCCGCCGTCTGACTCGATCATCATCGGCACGCTCGGCGGGGTTCGTGTGGCGTTCGTCCCTCGCCACGGCAGGGGGCACATCTACATGCCAGGCGAAGTCCCCTACCGGGCCAACATCTACGCGCTTAAGACGCTGGGAGTGGAGCGGGTTATCGCCGTCAGCGCGTGTGGCTCACTGCGGGAGGATTACGAGCCGGGGCATATCGTCATCCCGGATCAACTTTACGACAACACCAAAGATGAGCGAGGACGCACGTTTTTCGGTGATGGGCTGGTGGCCCACATCGGCGTGGCCGATCCTTTCTGCCCCGACCTGAGCCACCACGCGGCGGAGAGCGTCCGGCAGGCCGGAGGGACCGTTCACGAGGGCGGGTGCTTCGTCACCATCGAGGGGCCACGCTTCAGCACCAAGGGGGAAAGCAATGTCTACCGCTCGTGGGGGATGTCCATCATCGGGATGACGACCTCCCCGGAGGCCTACCTGGCCCGCGAAGCGGAGATGTGTTACACCGTCATCGCCCATGTGACGGACTATGATGTCTGGCACGAGGCAGAGGGGCCGGTTTCGGTCGAAATGGTCATCCGAACGCTGAACGAAAATCTGGAGCTGGCGCAGCGGTCGTTGCTGAACCTGGTCAGCACGCTGGCCGAAGCAGAGCGCACCTGCACCTGCGGGGAGGCACTGGCGACGGCCATCATCACCGATCGGCGCAAGATACCGCCAGAGACAATCGAACGGTTGAAGCCAATCGTCGGTAAGTACCTGTCCTGAGCCTTGATGCTGAAAGAAGCCCTTCTGGCCGTGCACGGGAGCGAGGTGCAGGCCACACCCTGGAGCATCGCTTCCCGCGAGCGCTGGCTGCTCGCCCTGGCGGCGGTCTTCACCTCGCTGAACTGGATCGGGCTCACGCTGGCCAGCAAGCAGGAGTGGAGCCTGCTCTGGCCGCTTGGCGTGTGGCTGGTCTGCACAGCGGCAATGCACAGCCTTCTGAGCCGGATTCTGCCCCATCGGGACCCCTACCTGATCCCGATAGTCATGCTGCTATCCGGCTGGGGGCTGGTGCTGGTGGCCCGCCTCGCGCCCCCTTTCGTCACCCGGCAGGCGATCTGGCTGGCCCTGGCAACCGGGGCCAGCCTGCTGATCGCAGCCCTGCCGCCGGGCCTGCGTGTCCTGCAACGCTATCGCTACACGTGGCTGCTGGCAGGGCTGACCCTGCTGGCCGCAACGCTCGTTTTCGGCGTGAACCCATCCGGCAACGCCTATGCGCCCCGGCTATGGCTGGGGCTGAGGGGGCTGATCTTCTTCCAGCCCTCGGAGCTCCTCAAGCTGCTAATGATCGTTTTCCTCGCCAGCTATCTGGCCGAGAAACGGGAGATCATCCTCACCACGCAAACCCGGATCGGGAGATGGCGGCTCCCTCCACTCCCCTACGTCGCGCCGATGTTGTTGATGTGGGGATTCTGCATGATCCTCCTGATCTGGCAGAGGGACCTGGGGGCTGCCTCCCTTTTCTTCCTGATCTTTCTGGCGATGCTTTACGCCTCGACCGGACAGGCGGGATATGTGGCAGCGGGGTTGATTCTGCTGGGGCTGGCGGGGCTACTCGGCTATCGGCTTTACGATGTGGTGCGCCTCCGGGTAGATACCTGGTGGAACCCCTGGCCGGAAGCCGACAGCCGGGCTTTCCAGATCGTCCAATCACTGCTGGCGGTTGCCTCAGGAGGGATATTCGGTCAGGGAGTGGGACAGGGAGCCCCGATCTACATCCCGGTTGTCCACTCCGATTTCGTGTTCGCCGCCATCGCGGAGGAGTGGGGACTGCTCGGCTCGCTGGGGGTGGTCGCCTGCCTGGCGATCCTGACCCTGCGGGCCCTGCGGATCGCCATCCAGAACGCCCGGCGCCCCTTTCACTCGCTGCTAGCCGCCGGGATCGGGGTCTCGCTGGGCGCTCAGTCCTTTTTGATCATGGCGGGCGTGGTCAAGTTGATTCCGCTCACAGGCGTTACACTCCCCTTCGTGAGCTACGGGGGCAGTTCCCTGCTCTCCAGCTTCGTTATGGTTGGCCTGCTCCTGCGCATCTCCGACCCGCAAAGCCGCTTCCGGTCTCTCCGATGGCGGACACGCGGCGTATCTTCTGAACCTGTGCCATGACCGCATCCTTGAGACGACTCAGCGGGGGATTTCTGGCAGCTTTCGCCGTCATCGCGCTGGCGCTGGGGTACTGGAGCGTGATGAGACGCGATAGCCTGATAGCGCGCGACGACAACCCGCGCCGCGTTCTGGAGGAGCAGCGCATCCGGCGCGGCCAGATCGTGGATCGAAACGGCGAACCGCTGGCAGACACTCTGATCGATCCCGACAGTGACACGACCACTCGCATCTATCCCCACCCAGAGGCCGCGCCCGTGGTCGGCTACTACAGCCTGCGCTACGGAGTAGGCGGCATCGAAGGGGAACTCGACGACATCCTGCGCGGCGACGCAACGCTCACGCCGTCGGAACGGGTGCTCAACCAGTTGCTTCATCGTCCACAAACGGGGGGAGACGTTCAGCTTACCATTGACATCATGGTGCAGAGGGCCGTGCAGGAGGCGCTGGGAACTCAGCGAGGGGCGGTGGTCGTTCTGAGCGTCCCGGCGGGTGAGGTGCTGGCGCTGGGCAGCCAGCCGACCTTTGACCCGAACGCTCTGGAGGAAAGGTGGGACGAGCTCAGCGCTGACCCGGAAGCCCCACTGCTCAGCCGGGCCACACAGGGCCTCTACCAGCCGGGCACGATCCTGCAGAGCGTGATCCTGGGGGCCGCTCTGAACGCGGGGGCGATTGAGACCACAGAGATGTGGGAAGGAGACCTCGAAGTACCGGTCAACGGGGTAACGCTGCCCTGTAGCGGGGACCCCCAAGCGGTGAGCACCCTGTCCGACGCCTACATTCAGGCCTGCCCGGCCCCGTTCCAGTCTATTGCCTGGCGGCTCAATGCCCGCCGTCTAGACGGCGCTCTGGCGGACTTCGGCCTGCTCGAAGCGCCTGCGTTCACCCTGCCCACCAGCGCCGCCGACCTCACTATTCCACCTGCCCAGGCCAATCTGGCGCTGACGGCAATCGGACAGAGCGATCTCACGATCAGTCCGTTGCAGATGGCGCTTGTCGCCACAGCGTTCGCCAATCAGGGCCAGATGCCTGCCCTGCAGCTTGTGCGGGCAACACGCCTGCCCGGGGGTGAATGGCAACCCGTCTCGCCAACCGGTAATCCCAGAGGAACCATCAGCCCCGCCAGCGTGGAGAGCGTGGCCGGGCTGATGCGTCAATCGGTGTTGAGCGGAGCGGCGCAGGCGGCCACTCTGCCGGGGCGTGTCGTCTACGGGCACAGCGGGCTGGCCATCGCGGGGCCAGAGGGCTCGCTCAACGCCTGGTTTATCGGCTTCACGTATGTGAACGAGGGAGAAGCGATCGCCGTCGCAGTGCTGATCGAGGACGCACACAGCGCTGACGTTGCAGCCCGTGTGGGAGCTGAAGCACTGCGAGCAGCCCTGACAACGCTACCCTGACCGGCTGCTCCGATCCAGAAAGGTCAGGATGTCATCCGTTCGGCTTCCACGCGAAGCAGTTCGAGACGCCGGGCGGCCTCCTCGTTTCCGGCCTCACGGAGTTGCACGGCCAGATCGCCCATCAGGTGAACCACCTGTTCGTTGATCTCCGAACGGCGATTACGCAGGGCTTCAAGCGATTCGTCCTCCGATTCGATAGACAGCAACTCGTTGATCAGGCGAATCTCAGGCGGAGCCGATTCCTGGATCAGATTTAAGACCTCGTCTCGAATCTCGCGCAGGCGGTTAGCGGCCTCCACATTCCCCGAACGGCGGGCTTCTTCCAGATTGGCAAGCAGCACCTGAAGGAACATGTCATCAATACGATCCAGATTAGATCGTATTGCCTCCCGCACGTCGTGCGCCTGCAACAGCATTCGGAGCGTGTCAACGGCGCGCTGGATGAGGGCACGTTGCTGCCGTTCGAACTCCTCGTTGATCGCCAGAACACGCTCGCGCATGGCCGCCAGCCGCTCACGCTCCTCATCGGTCTGGGCGTTGTTCACACGGTCGGTGATCAACTGGAAGGTGACGTAGTCCAGAAGGGGTTGCCCCAGCGTCGCCAGAGCGTCCACCTTGGAGGGATTGTCGGCGGCCCTGACCAGCAAATCCACGAAGCTCTCTCGCGATATTTCTTTCCCCAGAGCCTCAAGCTCACGGCTGGCTTCTATGAGGGCCTCCTGCTGGGCCTGAAGCGCCTGCCCCACCTCCGTCGTTTCCATCAGATGCTTGCGCACATTTAAGAGCCGCAGGGCCTTGCGACTCTCACCGGCCTGGCTGGCGGCTTGCGCGGCTGCCGTCAGCAGTTCGAGGAAGCCGATGTCGAACAGGTCCTGATTTTCGGCGAGCAACTGCTCGCGCCGCTCCGCGTCCGCCTCAGCCAGTTCATTCACCAGCTCCACCTTGCGGCGTTCGGCTTCGAGCATCTCTTTTGTGATACCATCCGCTTCCAGCACCTGATCGATCAATCCCTGCAGAGTAAGAGCCGTCTTGGGCTGAAGAAGGTATCCCTTCGGAGCGTCTTCCGGCAACGAGCGCATGATGGCATTGGTCATGTCACCGATTATCTTTTCCTGCTCGGCTTTCTGAAGCCCCAGTTCCATCGGCACATAGACAATGACCAGGGGTTTGGAGGGATCATGATACAGCAGGGGGGTAGCAACCACCCCCTGATAACCACAGTGAGGACAGGTAATTAGGTTAATGCGCCCGCTCAGAAGTCGCTCTTTGGCGGTGGGGTCACGCCCAACGTCAATGATCTGTTCTAAAATGGCGTTAAAGGGACGCTGGCAGGCAGGGCAGGTAATGGTTGTTGAAGCTGGTCTTACCATCTATTAGCAAATTCCTTTCGTAATACTCTTGACCTACTTCGCCTGACGGCGAGCAATTCAGCTCAGCAATGTGAAACAGCGAAAGAATTCCGGCGAAATTCCTGATAAGCGGGGTGCTCTGAATTGTGAGGCACGATTGTAACACGTCCCTCAATCCTGGGACAGAGGCAACGTGAATGTGAAAGTCGTTCCCTTGCCCGGCTCGCTCTCCACCCAGATCGTCCCTCCGTGCGCCTCAATGATGGAGCGGACGATGTACAGGCCCAGTCCGGCCCCCTGTGTTTCCCTCGTCAGAGCGTTATCCACACGATAGAAGCGCTCAAAGATCAATTCCTGCTGCTCAGGCGAAAGCCCGATCCCCTCATCGCTGACCGAAACCTGTATCGCGTTATCGAGTACCTCGCCAGTGATGGTGATCTGGCCGCCGTCCGGGGAGTACTTGATCGCGTTGCTGAGCAGGTTGGAGAGCACCTGCTCCAGACGCTGCTCATCCCCCTGAATGACGGGGAAATCGGGCGGGAACGAGGTCACAATCGTATGGGCAGCACTCTGAGTGCGGAACTTATCCGCGACTTTCCGGGCCAGCTCGTCAAACTGCAAAGAGGAAAACTTCAGCTTGAGCGTGCCTGCCTGCAGGCGGGTTACGTCCAGCAGGTTGTCAATCAACTGGGCGAGCTTGTCGGCCTCTTCCTCAATCACCTGTAGCCCGTTCAATACCGTTTCGCGATCCCACTCGACATCTTCACGGCGCAGAGTGCTGGCATAGCCTTTGATGAGCGAGACAGGGGTTTTTAGCTCGTGCGAGATCACCGAGATAAAGGTGCTCTTGGCCCGCTCGGCCTCCTTGAACTTGGTGATGTCGCGCACGTTGGCGATGATGTTCCTCAGGCGGCCCTGCTCGTCAAAGAGAGGCGCGTATGTAATCCCGACGCTGAGCGTCGAGCCGCTGGTGTGCAGAAGGTCTCCTTCCACATAGAGAACACTGTGCTCGCTGAGCGGCCACCCTCCGGCGACGGCCTCCTCCAGGCTCAAGCCCGGCTCACGGCGTGCCCAGCGGATCACCTCGTCGTGCTGGCGTCCTCTGGCTTTCTCCACCGGCCAGCCCGTCATACGAGCGAGGGCCAGATTGATGCTCTCGATCGTCTTGTCGGGCTTCAGGATCATGATCCCGTCGGCGCTGTGCCGCAGGATCGCATCCAGACGCTGCTTCTCCGTAGAGACCCGCTCGTAGAGGCGGGCGTTGTGCACGGCGATAGCGGCCTGATCGGCAAAGCTCTGGAGGATACGCACCTCGTTCCGCGAAAACCCGCCCCCCTGCGAACGGAAGATATACACCACCCCAACCAGTTCATCCCCGATCGCCATCGGGAGGGCGATCACCTGTCGAAGCCCCATTCCGGCAGCGCGGGCGACGAGCTGCATCTTGCGGTTCAGCTCCGGGATACTGAAGCTCGCCGGATCATCGCGGGGGATATCGGTCAGGAGGGGCGCGAAAAAGTGCAACAGGGCCGGCTGGATGCCGTAGCTGGCCCGCACATTAAACGTGCCCCCTTCAGGATCAAAGAGGGCGATGAGGCCAGCCTTGCCGTTCAGCATCTCTGTCGCCGAGCGCAGGATGCGGCGCAGCACTTCGTTCAGACTCAGTTCCGAAGTCAGCGCCCGCGAGATATCGAGGAGGTAGTCCCGTTGCCTGATAAGATATTCGTAGTCAAGCATACTTTGATTGTAGCATACTTGCCATGGCGCAGGATAAGAATTATTACAGAATCCCCCTGGCCCCGGCGAAGGCCCTCAGGCAGCGAAAGGGGACGCCAGTCGGAGGCGTCCCCTTTGTAGCGTCATGCCAGTGCCAACCGGCTCAGGCCTGAGTCAGAAGGGTCGCCTCAACGGCCTTCAGCGCATCCTCAAAGATACGCAGAGCCTCATCCGCTATCGCCCGATCGATCATCAGAGGGGGCATCAGGCGGATGACACTCTCACCAGCCCCCAGCAGCAGGAGCCCCTTTTCAAAGGCAGCTTCCACGATCTGATCGCGCAGATCATGGGCCGGGGCGCGAGTCTCCCGATCCTCCACGATCTCGATGCCGATCATCAACCCTTTGCCACGCACCTGACCGATGAGCGGGTGATGCTTCTCCATCTCCCGCAGGGCGTTCATCAGATACTCGCCCATACGGGCTGCGTTTTCCATGTAGCCGTTCTCGATCAGGCGCAGAGTCGCGAGGGCGGCAGCGCAGGAAACAGGGTTCCCGCCAAAAGTGCTGCCATGCGCACCCGGAAGCCATGTCATAAGGCTCTTGCGGGCTATCATCGCGCCAAGCGGCATCCCGCTGGCAAGCCCTTTGGCCGAGGTTACGATGTCAGGCTCAACCCCGAAGTGCTCGATGGCCCACCATTTGCCGGTTCGCCCGATGCCACTCTGCACTTCATCTGCGATCAGGAGGATGCCGTAGCGATCGCACAAATCGCGCAGGGCGGGGAAGAAGCCCGGCGGAGGGACCACATAACCCCCTTCACCCAGGATCGGCTCCACGAAAATACCGGCTACATCATCAGCCGGGACGGAACTGGCGAAAAGAGTGTTCTCGATGTAATTGACGACC
>DRKO01000443.1 GCA_011051745.1 Chloroflexota bacterium
GCCTTCACGATGGACTACGAGGAAGCCGCCGAGGCGGTTAAGCGACTGCGCCCTCGCTATGCCATCCCGATGCACTACGGCATGGAGATTCCCGGCAGCAGAGATGACGGCAGGCGTTTCTGCCAGATGGTCAATAGCGGCGTGCAGGCCGTTGAGTTACCGATTGAAAACGAGAAACTCCGCGTCTGAGATAAACTCCCGCAACCGACGCGGCACGGCGGCATGATCAAAAAGGGGCGGCCCCTCTGGGACTGCCCCTTTTTTAATCCTTCGTACAGGCGCGGGTCCGGAGTGTCAGGCCGCCCGCTCCTTCTTATCGTCTGACCAGCGCAACGGTTTCTCGTTCTCCGCCAGAATTAACGGGCGGCCCTCGCCCCGGATCGCTTCCTCGTTCACGATGACCTTGCGGATATCATCGCGCGAGGGGATTTCAAACATCACGTCCAGCAATTGCGACTCGATGATCGAGCGCAGCCCGCGAGCCCCCGTCTCCCGCTCGATAGCCAGTTCCGCCGCCGCTTCGAGCGCTTCGTCTGTGAAGATCAGTTCGACGCCGTCAAGCTCGAACATGGCTTTATACTGGCGGATCAGCGCGTTCTTCGGCTCGGTCAGGATGCGAACCAGATCGTCCTTGTCGAGCGGGTCCACGCTGACCACGACCGGTAGCCGCCCCACGATCTCCGGGATCATGCCGTAGGCGATCAGGTCGTCCGTCATGACGTGTTCCAGCAACTCGGCATCCTCAAGTTCGCGTCGGCTGCCCGTTCCCTGGAAGCCGATCGTCCCTTTCGCCCCGATCCGCTCGGCGATGATGTCCTCGATACCGGCGAACGTCCCCCCGCAGATGAAGAGGATGTTCGTTGTGTCAAGCTGGATGAACTCCTGATGGGGATGCTTTCGTCCACCGGTCGGCGGCACGTTCGCAACCGTCCCCTCGATGATCTTGAGGAGCGCCTGCTGGACGCCCTCGCCGCTCACGTCGCGGGTGATCGAGGGGTTGTCGCCGCTCTTGCGTGCCGTTTTGTCTATCTCGTCAATGTAGATGATCCCGTGCTGGGCACGCTGGAGATCGTAGTCTGCCGCCTGAATAAGCCGCAGCAGGATGTTTTCCACGTCCTCGCCCACGTATCCCGCTTCGGTCAGGGCCGTTGCGTCTGCGATGCAGAAGGGCACGTCCAGAATGCGGGCCAGCGTCTGGGCCATCAGCGTCTTTCCGACGCCCGTCGGGCCGATCAGAAGGATGTTGCTCTTGTCAATCTCTATATCCCCGATCTGCCCTCCGGCTTTGACGCGCTTATAGTGGTTGTAGACGGCCACAGAGAGCACCCGTTTGGCACGCTCCTGCCCTACGACATACTCGTTAAGGTGCTCAAAGATGCTCTGAGGCGAGGGGATCGGCTGGGACAGAAAATCGTCCTCGCCGGGGAAGCGCGGGTCCTCTTCCTCCAGAATTTCGCGGCATAGGTCCACGCACTCGTCGCAGATGAAGACCCCGTCCGGCCCGGAGATCAGACGCCGGACTTCACCCTGTGGCCTGCGGCAGAAGGAACAACGTTGCGGGTTGCCGGAGTCCAGGTCCATCGCTAACTCTCCGCTTTCCCTTCGGGGGGTTCGAGCACGCCGTCTATCAGCCCGTACTCGACCGCCTGAAGAGCCGTCATGTAGATGTCCCGGTCTGTGTCGTCGGCGATCTTATCTACCGGCTGGCCGGTGTGGTAGGACAGGATTTCGTTCAGGCGCTGGCGCAGACGCAGGATTTCCTTGGCCTGAATCTCGATGTCCGTCGCCTGTCCCTGAGCGCCGCCCAGCGGCTGATGCAGGTGAATGGTCGCGTTCGGCAGCGCGTAGCGGCGTCCCCGGGTACCGGCGGTCAGCAGGACGGTGCCGAAGCTGGCCGTGAAGCCGACCGCAACCGTGCTGATCGGCGCCGTGATCTGCTGCATGGTGTCGTAGATCGCCAGTCCGGCGTAGATTTGCCCGCCCGGCGAGTTGATGAACATCTGGATTTCTTTCTCCGGGTCCTCCCGGTTGAGGAACAGGAGCTGGGCGACGATCAGGTTGGAGACCTGATCGCTGATCGGGCTTCCGACAAAAACGATACGTTCTTTCAGCAGGAGCGAGTAGATGTCGTAAGCCCGCTCGCCCCGGCCTGTACTCTCAACTACCATCGGAATCAGGTTGGTAGGCCTGTCTGGTACCATAACGCCAGTTACTCCTTTCGTCTCACGGGTGGATGGCCCTCAGGACTCATCGCTGCCCGTGCTATCTTCTACGGCACTCTGTGTTTCTTCTTCGGCGGGCGAGTCGTCGTCTTCCGGTTCTTCGGCTGCGCTCTCCTCGCCCTCGCTGGAGCCCTCCGCCTCGGCGGCTTCTTCTTCGGCCTCCAGCGTCTCCAGATCGGGGGCCTCGCCCCGTGCGATCTGGATCAACCGCTCGATGGCCTTCTCGGTCAGCAACCGGTCAATAATAACCTGTTTTCCGGCATTCGACTCGATCAGATGCTTGACGACTGCCGCGTCCGCTCCGAAGGCCAGTTGCAGGCTCCGGGCCTCGTCTTCCACCTCTTCATCGCTGACGGTGATCTTCTCCGAGTGGATGAGCTGGCCGAGGATCAGGCCGCGCTCAAGGCGTTTTTTCGCCCCTTCCCTGAATTCCTCTCGCAGGTCTTCCTTACTGGTCTGGGTGATGCGCAGGTAATCATCGAGGGTGATCCCCTTGCTGCGCAACTCCCTGTCGAACTCGTCGAGCCGGTGATCGATCTCCTCTTCGAGGATGAGCGGCGGGTAGCGAACCTCGACGCCTGCTTCCTCCATCTGATCAAATATTTTATCTACATACTCGTCCCGCGCGAGTCGCTCGGCTGTCTCCTCAAGGCGGGCCCGGATATCGGCCCGCAGTTCCAGCAGCGTCTCGTACTCGCTGACC
>DRKO01000444.1 GCA_011051745.1 Chloroflexota bacterium
AACCCGGTGCTCCTGCACGCGCGGGTCAGCGCCAGCCTCGAAAAGAAGCGCCTGCGGGATCAGGAGCAGGCCTATCTCCGACGCCTCGAAGCCGAGCGAGAGCGCTCAGAGCGTCTGCTGCTGAACATCCTGCCCGCGCCGGTGATCGAACGCCTGAAGCAACAACCAGAGACGATTGCCGATAGCTTCTCCGATGTGACGGTCCTTTTCGCCGACATTGTGAATTTCACAAAGCTGGCTGCCAGCATTCCGCCCGCTGAGCTGGTGGATCTGCTGAACAGGATCTTCTCCACATTCGACCGGCTGGCCGATCAGCACGGCCTTGAGAAGATCAAGACGATTGGGGATGCCTATATGGCCGTCGGCGGCCTGCCTACCCCCCGTGCCGACCATGCCGAGGCCGTCGCTGAAATGGCACTGGACATGCAGGATGCCATCTCGCGTTTTGAAGCGGTGAACGGCAACCCGTTCAAGCTGCGGATGGGGATCAACTCCGGGCCGGTGGTGGCGGGGGTGCTCGGCACAAAGAAGTTCATCTACGACCTCTGGGGAGACACTGTCAACATCGCCAGCCGGATGGAATCCCAGGGCATTGATGGGCATATTCAGGTCACACAGGTGGTGTATGAGCGCCTGCGTGACAGGTATGAATTTGAGGAACGCGGGCCGATTGACATTCGGGGCAAAGGGAAAATGCCAACTTACCTGCTCCGGGGCCGCAAAAAGAAGCCGACCTCCTGAGGGGCATCTCCCTGCCTCTGTCCCGTCCGTAGAAAAGGTGATACCACAGTGAGCACGCCGACCGTCGTTGTGATGCAGGGCGATCAGACCGGTCAGGAGTTGCTGGAGGAAGCGCTCCGCGTTCTGGAGCCGGATGTTATCCGCTGTGCTCTGGCTTTCGAGACGTTCGACCTCTCCCTCGAAAATCGCCGTGCAACAGATAACGAGGTGGTGCGAGCCGCCGCCGAGCGGGTCAGGCAAACGGGCCTGGGTATCAAAGCCGCCACGATCACCCCCGGTGATCCCGACGATGTGGGCAGCCCGAACGCCCTCCTACGCGAGCTGATCGGGGCGCAGGTGATCTTGCGTACCGGGCGGCGCATCCCTTCCGTCCGACCGGTAGCGGGTGTTCATGCCCCCATCGCCGTTGTACGCATGGCGATTGAGGGAGCCTATAACGCCAGGGAATGGCGCGAGGGTGAGGGGCTGGACGAGGTGGCTTACAGCACACGGCGGCTCTCCCGCCGAACCTGCCGGGCGGTGGCCGAGTTCACGTTTCGCTATGCCCGTCGCAATCACGCCAAAGTCTTCGGCGGCCCGAAATACACCGTCAGCCCCATATACGAAGGCCTCTTCAAAGAAGAACTGGACGCCGCCCACGAGCGTTACCCCGATGTTCCCTACGACCCTCAACTGATTGATGCCACCTATGCGCTCCTGCTGGAAACTTCTGGAGAAGCGCTCGTCATCCCGGCCCTGAACCGGGACGGAGACACATTAAGCGATCTGGTGCTTAAGATGTTCGGCTCAATTGCCGGAGCCGAATCCGTGATCCTGAGCCTGGACGATGCCTTCAACGTCCGGGTCGCCCTGACGGAAGCCCCGCACGGCACGGCTCCCAGCCTTCAGGGAAAGAACGTCGCCAATCCAATGGCGATGATTCTGGCGGGGGCGGCATTGCTGCGTTATGTGGGGACGGAGGAGGCAAATCGGGCGAGCCGTGCCATCTACGAAGCCGCCTTCGAGGCCGTCAACGACGGAATCCGTACTGCCGATCTGCGCGGACAGGCTACCACCACTGAGTACACGGATGAGGTGATCCGCCGCGTCAGGTCCAAGCTGGAAGTGTGGGAAGCGCTGGGCTGAGCGGGCCCCCATGTCTCCTGTGCAGGAAGGCCGGAGATGACTCTTGTCTATCTGTGTATTGCCTGGCTGGCCGGAATCGCAGTCGGGCGTGCCGCGCAGGGTTCATGGTGGCTGTGGCTGGGGCTGGCCGCCCTGGCGCTTATCGCATTCGTGCTCTCTCCAAAGGCGGGGAAAGAGTGGCTGACCCGTTTTAGCTGGCGCACGGCCTTTGGCTGTGCGCTGTTTTTTTCGCTTGGCGCAGCCCGGATCGGAATCGCGCTCCCCCATTTTGACGAGCACGATCTGGCGACTTACAACGATCGAGGATTCGTCACCCTTGAAGGCGTGATCGTCGCCGCGCCGGATGTCCGCGATACGCACGTCAACCTGCGCGTGCAGGTGGAATCCCTCACCCTGCCGGAGGGAGAGGAGCAGCCCGTGCGCGGGGTGGCGCTCGTTCAGGCCCCTCTGCTCAGAGAATATCGCTACGGAGACCCCGTCAGGGTGCACGGTGAGTTGCACACTCCGCCGGAGTTCGAAGGCTTCTCTTATCGCGACTACTTGGCGCGGCAGGGGGTCTACAGTCTCATCCGGTACGCTCAGGTGGATGTAACCGGTGAGCGGCGTGGCAACCCCGTTCGCAGGCTTCTCCTTGATTTTCGCGATCAGGCGTACTCGGTCATCAACCGCTTGCTGTCTGAGCCTCAGGCCTCGCTGCTGGCGGGTATCCTGCTCGGGATCGAGTCCGGCATCAGCCCCGACCTTCGCGAGGCCTTCAACGCCACCGGTGCGGCCCACGTGATCGCGATCTCCGGGTCTAACCTCGCTATTCTGGCCGGGGTTATCCAGAACGTCACCCGCCGCTTCATGAAGGAACACCTCTCGTCCCTGCTCACCATTGCCGGGGTGCTGGTGTATGCGCTCTTCGTCGGGGGCGATCCGGCCGTCATCCGCGCCGCCATCATGGTCACGCTCGGTCTGGTGGCCGCCCGGCTGGGGCGTCAGACGTGGGGTTTCACCTCGCTGGCCTTTGCTGCCCTGCTGATGACCGCCATCAACCCCTACACTCTGTGGGATGCCAGCTTCCAGTTGAGCTTCCTCGCCACACTGGGGCTGATCCTGTACGTTGAGCCACTCCAGGCCCTCCTTGAGAAGGGCTTATCCGCCCTCCTCACCGCCGAGACAGCCCGCCGGATCGTGGGCGCGCTCTCCGATGCCTTCGTCGTAACGGTTGCAGCCCAGATCACCACTACGCCGGTCATGGCCTATCTCTTCAGGCAGTTCTCCCTCGTCTCACTGCCGGTCAATTTCCTGATCATCCCCCTCCAGACCCCCCTCATGATTCTGGGCGGGCTGGCCGTCCTCTCCGCTCTGATCGTGTGGCCGGTCGGGCAGGTTCTGGCCTGGGGAAGCTGGCTGTTCCTCAGCCTGACGATCTGGGTGGTGCGCCTCTTCGCGCGTCTTCCTTTTGCCTCGCTCGATGTGGAGAATCTTTCAGCCGTCGCGGTGTGGGGAATATACGGGGTCATGTTTGGTTTGACATTCCTGGCGATGCAATCCGATGAACAACGTGCCCGCCGGGCTGAGTGGCTCAGGCAGGCGTTCGGGACAAAACTGCTGGCCGGGGCCGGTCTGGTGGTCGCTGCCCTGCTGTTCGTCGGCGCCGGATCGTTGCCTGATGGGAAGCTGCACGTCACGTTTGTGGACGCCGGATCGGGGACGGTCACCCTCATCAGGACACCCGGCGGGCGCTATATTCTGGTCGGCGCGGAGGGAAGCCCCCGCCGTATTTTGGCCGCGCTGGGCGATGCACTGCCCTTCTGGGAGCGCCGCCTTGATCTGGTGATCCTCACCCGCCCGCTCTCCTCCCGCAGCGGTGCACTGCTGCCCGTGCTGGAGCGGTATCAGGTCGGCGCGTTGGTGACGGACGGCTCACAGGGGGAAGGGCAACTGGCCGCCGGACTGTGGACAGCCATTGAGACCGAAGGAGCCGCTCAGGTTGTCGCGCAGCCCGGAATGCGGATCAGCGTCGGGGATGATGTCACCCTGACCGTGCTCCATGCCTCGGTGGGAGAGCCCCTCGCCCTGATGCTGGCTTACGGAGAGGCACATTTCCTGCTGGCAGGCGATCTACCCCCTGAAGGGGAAGCCTCCCTGCTCAATAGCGGCTTTCCTCTCAATGCGACCGTCCTTGAAGTCCCCGCAGGGGGAAGCGGCGACGCCGCCAGTGAGGCATTTCTGGCAGCGGTCACCCCGCAGATAGGGGTGCTGGCCCTTGGATCATCCGACCGCGTTATCCCTGATCCGCAGACTCTCGACCGGCTGGAGGCGACCGGCGCCCTGCTGTACCGGACCGACGAGCAGGGCACTCTAGAGTTCGTCTCAGACGGGCAGCGCCTCTGGATCAGGGGCGGCCCCTGATCGAGACAGAGGAGAACGCCGCCCGTCCCTGTTCACCTGCAGCACCCCGGGGGAGGGAAACCGGGCATAACCGGCACAGGAAGGAGGGAAGACGAGGCAGGCAGAGCCCGCCTCGTGCGCTATCGAATCTCCTCCTGCAACGCCCTGATAGCTGCCTCCAGCACCGCATCCACGCGCCCCAGCGCCTCATCCTCGGTGAGAGGCACAACGATGTCGGGGACAACCCCTACTCCCTCGATCAGCACCTCACCGTCCGGCGTCTCTGGCCGTCCAGTCGGGAACTGCATGGAGAGATCGCCCGGCAGTTCGTACTGTCCCCGTCCCACTTCACCGAACATACCGGCGGTGGGGGTGTGGCCGACAATGATTGAGCGTCCGCCATAGGCCAGCGCATAGGCGAACCCCTCGCACGCACTGGCACAGTATGGCCCTACCAGCACAGCGACCGGCCCATCATAGTACAGAGGAGCAGGCTCGATACGGGAGGGCACGCCGATGTATTCAAACTCGCCGCTTTCCTCGCTGTAGTAAGAGCGCTGCGAGAGAATGATCTCCTCGTCAAAGAGATACCCGGCGAAGTCCAGCGCCAGCCCACCGTTCCCGCCGCCATTTGTCCGTATATCAATGATCAGGCCGGGGATGTCGTTGTCAATCAGGGCCTGGATATAACGCTCCCAGAGACGCGCCATCAGGTTGTAATCCTCTGAGAAGGTCGGGATGCGAATATAGCCCAGCCCGGACTCGTCCAGCACCTCGCCCTCCACCGGCAGGGCGAACTCATCTTCTGAGAAGTACGGGAGCGCCTGAAACAGCGACTCGTACTCAACAATCGCTCGCAGAGTCTCGGTCTCCGGGCTACCTTCACCCGGGTTCCTGAACGTGATCTCGACCCGCGTATCGGGCGGGACACGTGTCAGGAAGGCGACCTGCTCCACACGGTTATGATGGGGTGTCGAGCGCGTGCCGAAGTAGGGCTGTACACGGCTGATCGCCTCTCCGACCGGCACCCCGTCCCACTCGATGATCTCCGCCCCGACTTTGATCCCTGCCTCCGCCGCAGGCATATCGGGCAAAACACTGGTGACGATCACCCGGCCATCGCTTAACTCGGTCAGGACCATGCCGAAGCTCCCGCCATGCTCAAGGAAGAACACATCCGGGTTGATCGTCAGGCCGATATGCCCATCGGGGATGGCGTACCCGAAATCACGGATGGCACGGTAGAAATCCTCGTCGTTGCGGGCGCTGGCGACACGCGGCGCGAATTCTGCGTACAGCGCATCCCAGTCAACGTGCTTCTCCGCCGTGAACGGATACTCGCGCGAGACTTTCTCAAAGAGCGCGTCGAAGGCTTCCTCGTAGCTCAGGTCAGAGAGATCGTTGACCGCGATCTCGCCTTCGATCAGGTCAATCACAGGCTGAGCCTCTTTGTAAATTCGGAACGGCTCCTCGTTCAGATCAACAAGGCTATACCCTGCCGGGATCGGGGCAGTGGGATCATCTTCGGTGAAAAGCAGGCCATCGTCTCCAAAGCCGGTGGGGAAGCCCTGTTCGTCATCAGGGGCCCACACAACCAGCGTACCGCCGATGATCTCATACTCCCGCTCCGGGTCGGTGATGGTCGAGGCGTAGGCTGTGGACCAGCCACGCCCGTCGCGTGGCTCCAGGAACGGCCCATCCCATGTGTTAGACCAGTAAGCGACGACGAAGACCTGAACACCTCGATCTTCCTCACCATCGTTATCTACATCAACGGGTGTTCCCTGCGGTACGGCGGGGAGCGAGAGACTGTACACCAGCGTATCGTCGCTCACCAGTTCAACCGGGCCAATGGCCTGCCCTTCAAGCGGGAACTCAAACTCCAGATCGCGGTTGACGAATCCGGCCTCGTCCTCCAGAAGCACGAACGGCTCGGCGTTTCCCTCAAGGAAGAAGGGCGAGGTGAACGTGATCGTCCCCGTGATGAAAACCGGCTCATCGGGGTTAGCCTCCCCCGGCTGGACGGGAGCCGGAGGCAGGGGAGTCGGCTCAGCCGTCGGGGAGACTTCCGCCGACTCCGTTGTCTCCTCCGCAAAGAGCGTGAAGTTAATGCAGGCCAGCGCCGCCAGCGCCAGCACGACAACTGCAACTATCAGGTATCGTCGGTCGGGCATCACAGGTAACCCCCTCACAGCAAATCTGGAGGCTTCAAGCGAGAAGCCATCCTGTTTTTTCAATGGGCTGAGTATACCTGAGCAGAGGCCCTCCTGCATCTGCTACGGTAATCAGAGCCTGCTCACACGTGACGGCCTCGCACCACTCGCTGACCCTCAGCCCGGCGCTCTCCGCCATCGGCCGCTTCAGCAGCAAATTGTTGCAGGCCCGTCATCGCCTGGGCTAGAATGTCCTCTGAACGCGATCCGATCTTCAGGAAAGGATGCTCATGACCCGTGAAGACATCATCCGCTTGACTGCACTGTCCTCGTGTGCGGGTTGAGCGTCTAAACTGGACCCTGCGGTCCTGGCGCAGGTTCTGCGCCCTCTACAGAATTTATTTGATCCGGCGGACTACCCCAACCTGCTGGTAGGGCTGGGGATGCCTGACGATGCTGCCGTGTACCGGCTGGACGACGAGCGAGCGCTGGTCGTGACCACCGACTTTTTCACACCCATCGTGGACGACGCTTACCGGTACGGCGCGATAGCGGCTGCCAACGCGCTCAGCGACGTGTACGCGATGGGCGCACAGCCGTTACTGGCCCTGAATATTGCCGCTTTTCCCCCCGATCTTCCCCCCGCTCTCCTGTCGGAGATATTGCGTGGAGCGGCGGAGAAGGTCCGGGAAGCCGGAGCCGTGATCGCCGGGGGCCACACCATTCAGGATAAGGAGCCAAAATTCGGGCTGGCCGTCGTCGGGCTGGCCCATCCTGACGCCCTCATGACGAAGGCTGGCGCTCGTCCCGGTGATGTACTCATTTTGACTAAGCCGCTGGGCACAGGCACGATCACCACAGCGTGGAAGAACGATAGAGCGGACGAAGCTCATCTGGCCGAAGCCATCGAGTGGATGTCTCGCCTCAACCGTGCCGCCGCCGGGGCCGCCCTGCAAGCGGGGGCAAAGGCAGCGACGGACATCACCGGCTTTGGCTTTCTGGGCCACGCCAGCGAGATGGCCGACCTGAGCGGAGTCACTTTACAGGTGACGCTTGGTCGTGTTCCGTTCCTGGAAGGGGCGCGGGTCTACGCCGGGCAGTGGATTTTCCCCGGTGGCTCATCTGCAAACAGGCTGGCCTACGGGCCTCTCGTTCACTTCGAGAAGGGCATCTCCGAGGAAGAACAGATGCTCCTCTTCGACGCCCAGACGAGTGGCGGTCTGCTGGTAGCCGTCCCTGCCGATCAGGTGGAGACATTCGGGCAGGAGATGGATCGGCGCGGCGCGTCCTGGTGGCAGATCGGGGAAGTGGTGGAGCGCGGCGAGGCCAGTGTCCTCGTAACCCCCTGAAGGCGAAGGTCCTCTTACTTACTGCTGCTACCCGAAAGGCTGAGCGTGCGCCGTTGCCTCATCTGAACGCGCCGCGCTGTGTAAGACTGCCACAGGCTCACAAGCGCCACGTAGGCAAACCCCAGTGCATACAGTGTCATGAAGGGAACCAGCGCAGGCGCACGTGAGAGCGCCAGAATGGCCGTCACCCCCGCATAGAGCGAAAGGCTTAACTCCAGCCAAGTAGTATGATTGACGGGCAGGGCGTAGGTACTACTCGCCCAGGCCTGCGTCCGCCCCTCGATGTGGAACTTGGGCGTTCGCTGGAAGGCGGGGACATGGGAAGAGAATCCCTTCAGCACCGCCTCCGTGTTGCTGACGGCGATCCCCACTCCCAGCAGCATCAGTACCGGGAAGTAAATCAGGCGCCGCCCCCAGTCAGGGTATAACCGTCGCTGAGCGATGATCGCCTGCAACGGAGACCCCAGCATCGCCAGCCCCAGCCCGGAGAGCGAAAGCCCGTTGATCCGTCCGCTCAGCGTGAGCGGGAGCGTGAGCAGCAGAAGAAGGATCATCAACGGGTGGAGGAAGTAGCCACCCAGATGCAGCAGGGCCTGTGCCTTCTGCCAGAGAGAGAGCGGCGAACGTAGCACCCTTCCGCCCAGCTTGCGGAGGCATTGCACCGTCCCTGTTGCCCAGCGCGATTGCTGGCGCTTAAAGCCCATCATCAGGGGAGGAATCTCAGCCGGGACGGAAACATCCGGCAGGTAGAGGCAGCGCCACCCGCCCAGTTGTGCCCTGTAGCTGAGGTCTATGTCCTCCGAGAGTGTGTCGTAATGCCAGCCGCCGCTCCCCTCGATGCAGGCGCGCCGCCAGACCCCCGCCGTCCCTGAGAAGTTCATCAGCAGCCCCCCTCGATGGCGGGCTGTCTGTTCCACAACAAAATGGGAATCCAGCGCCAGCGCCTGAGCGCGTGTCAGAGGGCTGGTTTCTGCGTTCAGATGTGCCCACCGCGTCTGCACCATGCCGAGGGCCGGATCGGCCAGGAAGTACGGGATCACGCGCCGCAGAAAGTCCGGCGAGGGCACAAAGTCGGCATCAAAAACGGCGACAAACTCGGCGTCCGTTCTCTTCAAGCCATAGGCCAGCGCCCCGGCCTTGAAGCCCTCTCGCGTGCCCCGCCGCACATGTTGAACCCTGAGCCCGGAGCGGCGGGCCGCCTCGACCGCCGCCGCGGCGATGGAATAGGTGTCGTCTGTTGAATCGTCGAGCAGTTGGATTTCCAGCCGATCGCGTGGGTAGTCAAGCTGGCCGGTCGCCTCCATCAGCCGCTCAACGACGTGGCGTTCGTTGTAAACAGGAAGCTGCACTACTACCGAAGGCCACTCAGCCTCTCCAACCTCCGGCGCAGTGAACCGATCATTCCGGTGCAGCAGATAGACAATGGAGAGCACCAGCGTGTTGAAGCCCACCAGCGCCAGACCGATCGTGCTGACATAGTAAAGAAACTGGAGAATCCCCACCATTTCTCTTGCTCTCTCGCTGGCTCCCTGACCGGTCAGGGAGACTCGATGCTGCATCCCGCCAGCAGAATATACCAGCCAGCAGACCGGGGATGCCGCGGGCGTTGATGATACCACGCCGGAAGCGTTTCGACATGTTCACAGGGGATCAGGAAGGGGCCGGAGAGGAAAGAAAGGGGACGTAAATAAAAGAAAATGGGCCCGGCAGGATTCGAACCTGCGACCGACCGGTTATGCGTCTCACTACAGCTTTCGCTGCCCCTTTCGGGTTTGTGAGCTGGACTATCC
>DRKO01000445.1 GCA_011051745.1 Chloroflexota bacterium
ACCGAACAGGGCGTGTGGGTGGCCGATCCGCTCGCCTTCCCGCCCGACGACCCGGAGGGGATACGTACCCCGCTGGGGTATCCGGTGCAGTTCGGGGAAGTGGCGCAACTGGTGGGATACGAAGCGGCAACGACCGGTCAGCCGGGGGAATGGCTGCCGCTCAGCCTTGTCTGGCGCGTCACACAGGACGTGACGACCCCGGAACCCTGGGCACTGTTCGCGCATCTGCTGAACGCGCAGGGGGAGATGGTCGCGGGGCGGGACTTTCTGGCTGTTCCGGCCTCCACGTGGCGGGCGGGAGATGTCTTTGTGCAGTTGCATGACCTGCCGCTACCGGAAGACCTTCCGCCGGGGCTGTATCATCTGGAGATCGGGCTGTACACGCAGGCCGACGGGAGCCGCTTCCCGATTCTGGTGGACGGGGAAGGGGTGGGAGATCGGTTGCTGCTGGAGCCGGTCGAGGTGGGCGGTGGGGAATGACCCGCCGCCTGTGAAGGGTGCGTCACCGGCGGAGTAGCGCGGAGGTGGCTTCCTGTATAAAGTAAGAGTGCATGTGTGATCCCTTATGCACAGGAGGTGCAGCACGTATGATCAGGAAGCATGTGATCGGTGCTGCTCTCGGAGCATTGACGCTCGCAGTGCTAGCCTGTACCTCACCGCCACCCTCCGAGACAGAAACCCCGACCCCCGCAACCGGCGAATCAACAGGAGTCGGACCCGCGATCAACACATCCGGCGGGGAAGAAGAACCCACCCCGGCGGCCGGAACGCTTGAGATTCAGATCAGCGCCCCGGGGACGGAACACTGCCAGGGAGAAGACATCCACATCGAGATCACGGTACTGAACTTTGAGGCTCTCCGTTCCGCGCTGGCTGCCGCCATGCAGGAGGGGGAAGAGGCCAGAATGCTCTGGGGAGTCGCGCTCTCCGATGGCGAACGCGGCAGCCCGGAGGAGAGCGGGCTAAAAGACTCCCATAGTGTGACGGTCCATCCGGGCGGGGTGGAGGGGGCCGTCACCGTGCGCGTCACCGTTGAGGTCGTCATAGACGGGCCGGACGGCAGGCGCACTTTCGCGTCCGATGAAGAGACCGTGATGGTGACGGTGCAACGTTGCCAGTACAGCGTTGCCCTCAATTTTGAGGGCACGTTTCAGGATACCGCCTGGACGCGAGAGGAAACCGCCACCATGGAGCCCGTCTACCTTGAAGCCCTGCCGGACGGGGAGTACAGGGGAGAAGGGACACTCTCCGCCGAACTCAGCCAGCATATGACCACAGACGAAGGCGAGTGCCACAACACAGCACCCTGGACAGGAACAACCGATGTCTCGATCACAGGGCGCATTGAGGACGGCCAGCTTGTGCTGGAATTCTCCTTCGAGCCGGGGGAGGCTTCC
The DNA here is from genome assembly GCA_011051745.1 of Chloroflexota bacterium. Taxonomy (GTDB): domain Bacteria; phylum Chloroflexota; class Anaerolineae; order Aggregatilineales; family UBA3940; genus DRKO01. The sequence goes on from DRKO01000445.1 coordinate 1,398, forward strand.
GGCGGGGTGATGACCTGCTCGGCGGCCGGTTACGCCGTGAGCACGGAGGCGATGGGCGGGCCGATTGACGGTGGTTTCTGGGGGCTGGGCCAGCAGGAATTCCCGCTGGAAGGAGGCACAGAAACCGTCAGCGTGGAGCAGGGGCTGAGCGGCGCACCCGGCTCCGGTCAGGTTGTGATCACCGTTGAGCGGGTGGAGTAGCTCCTGTGGCTCCGCGGCCAGCCGGGGGAATGGCTGCCGCCCAGCCTCATCTGGCGCGTCGCGCAGGGCGTGACGACCCCGGAACCCCGGGCGCTGTTCGCTCATCTGCTGAACACGCAGGGAAGATGGTCGCGGGGCGGAACGAATAGAGGGGTGAGATCGGGGGGCGGCAGAGGCTATCCACGCCGATTCAGACGCTCCCCGGAGCAATCGTACCTTGCCCCGCGTGCTATAATTGATAACAGGATGGTAGCCTGATCCGGGCTTACTCCACAGGAGCGCGAGGAGGCTCTGACCCTCCGATCGCGTTCCCCGCGAAAAGGAGAGAATAATGGCAACCATAGCAGAGTTGATCTATGGGCTTAACGAAGATTTGGCCGCCGAATGGGGGACGGTCATCCGCTACACGTATCAGGCCAGTAAATCGTTCGGCGTGATGGGGATCGAGCTTCGCGAGATGTTCGCGGAGGAGATTCAGGATGAGCTCGGCCACGCCGCTTTTCTCACCGATGCGATCGTTGACCTCGGCGGCGAGCCGACCACCACACCGAAGGAGTTCGACAAGCCGGACGACCTCAAGGCCATGCTCGAACTCGATCTCGAGATGGAGCTGCAGGATGTCGAAAACTATCTGGAGCACGCCCGCATGGCCGAGGAACTGGGCCTGATCGAGCTGAAATTCAAGCTGGAAGAGATGGCCGCCGATGAGGCCGGTCATGCTCGCGAGTTACGCCGCATCCTGAAGGGACTCTAAGCGCAGAGATCGGCGCATCCGGCGGGGCGGCTTAACCGGCTGCCCCGCTTTTATGTGTCTCTGTGTCCGCCCCCGTCCGCGTCCTGTATTCAAGAGCGGCTGTTGAGGGGCGATTTAAGACATGGCCCGGCCTGACACTGGCGCTCACGCCGCCGGTGCGTTACAGTCGCCTCCATGTACCAGAGTCCCGGAACCCCCACCCCCGTAATCGCAATCACCCTGACGGCGACGCTCATCGCCCTGCTGCTCGTTGCCTGCGGCAGCCTCCCCGGCGCGACGCCGACTCCTTACATCGTCGAGGTAACCGCCACCCCGCCGCCGATCCCCTCCCGCCTGCCGCTCACGCCGACCTATGTCCCGCAGGCGGCCCCGACCAGCAGCCCCTTTCCGACCCCTCCGCCTCTGCTGGATAACCGCCTGATCAACCCCGGCTTCGAGGGGCAGGCCCGCGCCATCGGCGGGGCGGATGTGCTCGTTCTGGAGGGATGGGAGCCGTTCTACTGCGCCGAGCCGTTCACCTCCGAGGCCTGCTGGACGCGCGGACGGGACGAGGAAGGCGACTTCACCGCTGTGATGAGCCGCCCGCAGTACGCCCCCACCGGCGAGCGCGTCCGCAGCGGCGAAAGCGCTCAGCGCTGGTGGTGTGGCTTTGCGACCTGCCTGGGCGGTGTCAGCCAGACCTTCCCGACCGCACCCGGCGAGTTGTGCGAGGTCGGCGCGTGGGTGCAGTCGTGGAGTTCCCCCTCCGATGAGGGGCACGATGCGAGCGGCATCCCGACCGGGCCGTTCACTTCCGAGCTGGCCGGGCAGAGCGACCGTGATAACTCGACCTGGCGCATCCGGGTAGACCCCTCCGGCGGGACGTATCCCTGGCGAAGCGGCGTCCTGACCAGCCGGGTTTTCGGCTACAGTCACGGAATCTACGATCAGTACGCCCTGATTCGCTTCTCCTTTGTCGCCACCGGCGACCGGGCCACCGTCTTCTTTGAAAATCACCGCCTCTGGCCTTTCATGCACAACGAGAACTTCATAGACGACGCCTACGCCATCTGCTGGACGCCTGATGAGCCGCCTGACACCGGTCCGCAGATCGCCTTCCCCGTCGCCACCGGCGATGCAACAATTGAGGTCGGGGCCTTCCGCCCGCTCGGCGGGGGCTTCGGACCGGCGACCGACCCGGATGCCTGGGACAGCGATTTCATCAGCACGGGCGATGTGATCCGGGTCGGCGATGAGTTCTGGATGTACTACACCGGCGGCGGGCGCAGGAGCGAGATCGGGCTGGCGATCAGCTCCGACGGTGTCCGCTGGACGCGCGCAGGCGACGGGCCGGTGCTGGAACCCGGCCCGCGCGGTAGCTGGGATTCGGGGGGCGTCTCAAACCCGGCGGTGATCTACGATCCGGAGAGCGGGCAGTTTGAGATGTGGTATGCGGGCAACGTCCCTTCGGGCGATGTCTACCGTGTCGGGTTCGGCTACGCCACCAGCCCCGACGGCATCCACTGGACACGCGCCAGCGATGGGCCGGTGATCACGGTTGGTCCGCTGGGGATGTGGAACGAAGAGCGGATCGGTCCGCTGGATGTGGTGAAGGTCAACGATGTGTATGTGCTCTACTACACGGCGACCACGCTCCTGCCCACCTTCCGGCGGCAGATCGGCTGCGAGGCCAGCCCGGACGGGGTGAACTGGGTCGAGTGCCCCGGCAATCCGGTCTTTCTGCCGCAGCCGGAGATCGCCCCTTTCGAGGGCATCGAGGTTGAGTGGCCCAGTCTGATTGTCAGCGATGGCCTCTGGCTGATGGCGTATACCGGCTTTCTGGGGGAGCAGGGGGCGCGTTTCCGGATCGGGCTGGCGCGGTCAGGCGACGGCCTGACGTGGGAACGGCTGAGCGATAAGCCGGTGATCGGGAATGGGACGACCGACTCAGCCGGCGAGTTCTCCACCAGCGGCCCGATGATCTATCTGGACCGCGAGGCGGGGCGGCTCTGGCTGTGGTATAAGGACGAGGTCGCCGGACGCATCGTCGGCGCGGTCGCGCCCGTCAGCCTGCCGTAGCGTCCTCCTGCGCTTCCTGCCGGTCGGGGTCGGGCAGCCTGCGGTGCACCTGTGTGGTGTCTCCGGCGGTTGCGCGGCGCAGGCGTCGCCGGAGTTCGGAGAGTTCGGCCTCGTCCTTTGGCAGGTCGGGATGGCCCATCCGCGCCTCGATCTCGACCGTGCGGGCCAGCAGCTTTTCCGCCTCCTCCAGATAGCCCAGCCGTGCGTAGAGCTTCGAGAGGTTGTAGCAGGTGATCGCCTCGCCCGCCTCGTCGAGCGCCTCGCGGCGCAGCCGCAACGCCCACTCATAGTAAGCGATCGCCCGGTCGTTTTGCCCCAGTTCCTCATAAACCAGCGCCAGCGCGTGGCGTGTGCTCGCTTCTCCGGCCAGGTCCCCCTCCTCCTGCCGGATTTTGAGCGCCTGTCGGTGCGAGGCGAGCGCCGCCCTCAGATTGCCCATGCGGCGCTGTGCCATGCCGATCACGTCCAGCGTGGCCGCCTCCCCAAGCCGGTCGCCCTCATCCCACAGGATGGCGAGCGCCTGCTCGTAATAGCCGAGCGCCGCTTCCAGTTCCCCTTTCTGGTCATGCAGCAACCCGATGCAGTTGAGCGCGGTCGCCTCGCCCCGCCGCATCCCCAGCATACGGTAGAGCGCCACCGCCTGCTCATAGGCCGTGATCGCGCTGTCGGCGTCCTGCTGCTGCCAGTAGGCGGTCGCCAGATCGGCCAGCGCCTTCGCTTCGCCCTCGCGGTCGTTCTGCTCGCGATAACCCTCTAACGCCCGTTCGTAGAAGCCGACCGCCTCTTCCGGGCGGCCCAGGGTTGAGAAAGCTGCGCCCAGCCGCGCCAGCGTGTCCGCTGGCCCGGAGGAGCGGAGATCGTCGAGCAGGTCGCGCCTGCTGATCTGATCGGTGGGCGTTTTGTCTTCTCTGGATTCGGTCATGGTGTCGGCTGAGCGTTTCCTTTGTCTGATACGGTCTTACAGAAGAAGCTCACCCGCCGGAACAGGCGAGCGCCTCGCGGACATTCCCTCTTTCCGGTGTGGGTGTGCTTTCAGAGTGTCGGCTGACGAAGCATAACCGATCTTACCTCATTCCGGGAGGAAATCCTCCAGCCCCCGCAGGTATTTCTCCGGCTCGTTCAGGTAGGGGAAGTGCCCCACGCCTTCAAGCTGGTACACAGTGGCGGTCGGGTAGGTCTCCCGCAACTGATCCCGCAGGGCTTCCTCGACCAGCGGGTCGTTGCTGGCCTCGATGATGAGCACCGGAATGCCCAGCGCCTCGACATCGGGCGGGGTGAACGGCTCCACCACGCAGCGGTAGCGGGCCACAAACTGGGCTTTGCTCATCGCGCCGTAGGCTTGCTCCAGCAGGTAGGCCCGCACCAGTTCGGCGTTGCCGGAGGCGGCAGGATACACGTCGTTGAGGATGCTGCTGCGCAGGGTGCGCATCACGAGCCACTCCGGCAGGAAGGGAAGCAGCTTCCCGATGGTGCGGGTCCGCTCGATGATCAGGTCGTTGGGCGGGAAGGTGTTGGCGAACACGGCCCGCTCGATCCGCTCCGGGTGGGTGGCGACCAGATACTGGGCCAGATAACCACCCAGCGACGACCCGACCACGGTCACCCGATCAACCCCCTCTTCATCCAGGATCGCCAGCACGCCCCGGCTCAATCCTTCGAGGGTATCCACCGCCGGATACGTGACCGAGATCACGCGGTAGCGATCCTGAAGGGCTTCCATCACCTGCCACCAGATGTCATAAGCCCCCGACATGCCGTGCAGGAACAGGATCGCTTCCTCCCCCTGTCCCAGCGCGACGTACTCCCACGTCACGCCGTCCACCTCGATCTGGCGGGGTGGGTAGGTCTCACGGAAGGCGCGGAGCGATTCGACGGTCTGCGGGTCTA
>DRKO01000446.1 GCA_011051745.1 Chloroflexota bacterium
CCTGCCTGCCTGTGGTGCTTCATCGTTCGAAGTGGCCTGCCCCCCCATATGTGACGCCCCCCGTGATCCGGTACTCAGGCTTCCGGTTCGTAGCTGGTCTTGTTGCGGCTCTTTTCCGCATGGCGCTCCAGCGCAAGCTGGATCAGGCGATCTATCAGCTCCGGATAGGGGATGCCGCTTGCCTCCCAGAGCTTGGGGTACATGCTGATGGAGGTGAAGCCGGGGATCGTGTTGACCTCGTTCATCCAGAGTTCGTTACTCGTCCTGTCCAGCAGGAAGTCCACGCGGGCCAGTCCGGCGCAGTCAATGGCCTGATAGGCCCGGATGGCGAGCTCCTGAACCCGCGCCACCGTCTCATCGTCGAGCGGGGCCGGAATGAGGAGCTGGGCCGCGTCGTTGATGTATTTGTCGGCATAGGAATAGAATTCATCGCCGGGGACGATCTCACCGGGGATAGACGCAATCGGATCATCGTTCCCCAGAACACTCACCTCGATCTCGCGGGCCGGTATGCCCTGCTCGATGACGAGGCGGCGATCATACCGGGCGGCGTCGTTCAGGCCGGCTACCAGAGCGGCGCGGTCGGTGGCGCGGTTGACGCCCACGCTGCTCCCCAGGTTGGCCGGTTTGACGAACATCGGGTAGTTCAGGTCGGCTTCCAGATCACGGATCACCGCCTCCGGCTTCGCCTCCCACTGCGAACGCAGCACCAGCCGGTACGGCAGAACGGGGATTCGATGCGCGATCATCACGGCCTTGAAGATCGCCTTGTCCATCCCCACCGCCGAGCCAACCACTCCCGCGCCGACGTAGGGGATGTCGGCCAGTTCCAGCAATCCCTGAAGTGTGCCGTCCTCACCGAAAGGGCCGTGCAGGACGGGGAAGATCACGTCCACAGGGGCGATGTCGCGCAGCCGCTTCACGGTCTCATCGGGGGCTGGCTCGATGGCCTTGAGGGTCGGATCGCCCGGCTCGGCGAGCAGGGCCGCCGGGATCGTCTCGTCCTCTCCGGAGGCGAGCGTCTGCCAGGGGTCGGGGCCTGTGATCCAGCGTCCCTCTTTGGTGATGCCGATGGGCAGCACCTCGTACTTCTCCCGATCGATCGCGTCCATGATCGAACGTGCCGAGCGCAGCGATACCTCGTGCTCGCCGCTGCGCCCGCCAAAAATCACGCCGACTCGAATACGCTGGTCACTCACCGTTGATCCTTATCTGATACGGGTGGCTATCGTATGTGTGGTAAAGACTCCACTGGCCGATTGGCGGGCATATTCTAGCGCACCCGATCGGGTTGTCCAAACCCGCCGCCTGCCGGGCAGATCGCACTCCGGGGGCTACTCCTGACCGCAACGTGTCGGTTCGCCCCCCTCCGACGTGGGAACCAGGTGGGCGCTCACCAGCCACTCGTAGACGGCCTCGGTGGCCGCCCTGTGTCCGGCGGCGGTCATGTGATGATCCAGTTCAAAGAAGAGCGGCTCGTCGGAGGCTTCGGCGGCGGCCCGCATTGGCTCAAGGAGCAGAAGATAGGGGATATCGTGCGTGGAGTACAGGTCGGCCAGTTCCCGATCCTGCTTCTCGAAATCCCAGTGTTCGGAGAGCAGGTCAAAGCCGACGTAGTAATGACGCTCTATCTCCGGATAGACGGCCCCCTGATTGGGGATCATGAAGCTGGCGAAACAGGCCCCGACGCTCTCCGAGCGGTCACGCATCATCAGGACAAGCTGGCTGAGCGCCTGCCAGCTTTCGCGATAGCCGGGCACCTCCGGATTGACGGCAAAGTGCTTCTCGTAGAACACCGGACGATCCACCCGGCGAAATAGGTTCGTGAAAGCCCGCCACAGTGGCCTGACGCGGTCCAGCGCCGGAGAGATGATGACGGCGTAAAGCTTGGAGCGATCCTTCAGCCAGCGGTCGGCCACAAGCGAACGGTCGGGCAGCGCGGATTCCGGCACATACGGCTCACGAATCAGGATGGGTTCCCCCGCTTCGTCGAGGATCAGATTGCCGGACTCATCGGCCAGGGCATATTGCGTTATGCCGTTCCTCTGGCGGGTGGGGGAGATGATATCCTCGGTGTCGTTGTTGGCGAAGGCATACAGAACCAGATCGGGTTCGTACCTGTACCCTTCCTCCCGGAGGAACAGGTACTCATCCAGCGTGCTGTAGCCGTTCACCGCGCCGTTGATGACCTCGAAGCGGTAGCCACTGAGGGCGGTACGCGGGTCGGTGTTCAGCCGCTCCTCGAGCAGAGCGGGCAGCGAATCTTCCATCGGGACCTGCAGAGCGGCCATCAGTGAGTCGCCCAGAATCAGGATGCGGAACACGCCCTCCGGCTTCTGATAGGTGTGCTCGTCGTCCCGCAGCCCCAGCGAATTGATCCGCACCTCGGTGCTGAACTCGGCGCGTGTGTAGGTTGTCTGAGCGCCGGGCCGGTAGCGATAGAGCAGCACGTCGTCGTCCGTGTAGAGGCTGACGCGCGATCTTTCCGCCGTCTCATTGAGCGCGTCGGACTCCCTCAGGACGATGCGCAGACCCACCTCGGCGGCAACGGCGGCGAACACGATCCCCAGCAGGATCAGCAGAAGGTTCACCGCCGGAGACGGTCTGTGATCCCTGTCCTTGCGGCTTCTGTCCTCCTGAGTTCTGGTCATTGGTTGTTACCTGATGTGCGGGCATCGGCGAGGGCCGGTGGGCTCCCTCACGCCTCCGCTGGCTTGCGAACGCCCCCCAGCCCGCCCGCCTGATAAGCTGTGAGGGCGTGCCCGGCGCAGAATTCGGCGAAGGCTGAATTGGTGGCGATGTCGTCTGAGAGCAGGACGCCGCCGGGCCGGATGAAAGGCCAGGCCGTCTCGAACTCCCACATCATGTGCTCGTAGCTATGGTCGCTGTCATGCAGGAAGATGTCAACCGGCTTCACGCTGTCCAGCACCTGCGGGAGCAACTCTCTGGCGTCTCCGATATGCTGATGATGCCGCCCCCGAAGGAACTCCGGCACGGCCCAGCCGGAACCCTGACCCTCCGGCATGGCCTCATGCAGCCAGCCGCCGTGTCCGGAGTAGTCGCTCAGAGGAGCGGTGGGAGGGAGATCAACAGTGTGTAACTCGCCGTGCTGGTTGCGATCCATCGCGCGGAGGAAGTGGGCGGACGAGTTGCCGGGCGTGCCGCCGGTTTCAACCACGACGGTGGGCTTGAGCAGGCGCACCAGCGCGTACTGGATCATCCCGTGAAAGTACAGGCTTCCCGCTTCCTCCGTCATCAGTCGGAAGGGGAACCGGGGCTCACTGCCCGTCAGAAACATGAAGTCCGAGCCGCGCGGCTGGCGGCCCGTCACCGCAGCGTGCCGACCAAGGAGCGCCTCCAGAAAGCGCTCGTCCCGCCAGACCTCGAACATGGCACGCCGCACCGTGCGGCGGTCGGAGCCGGTCAGGCCCATCAACAGGTGTTCCGCGCGTTTGACCTGGCGGATATGGAAGCTTACCAGACGGGGATCATGACTGTATCGCAATCCCTGCCAGAAGTTAAGCGGCGGCTTTGGAATACGCAGGTTTGTCACTTCGGTTAAGGCTCTCCTGGCCGGAAATGGTTCATGTCGTCCCGCTGTGATTGTCTCCAGCGGGAAACCCGCACAGCGACTTGCCCAGGCTCTCCGGGGTCGTTAAAATCGCGCCGGCTCTGTCGGGCGCGGCCACCGGGCCAGCAGGGCTGAATTCTAGCGCAGGGGAATCACGTTGTCCAACCGTCAGAATACCCTCATCCGGGTCCCCGCCCCCTGGCAATACGTGATCGCGGTGGTTGGGATAGGGGCCTGGCTGACTCTGAACATCTGGAGCCTGCAGCGCTATCCCGTTCCTTCCTGTGACGAAGCCCTGTATGGCGCCACAGCCTATAACCTTCTTACGACGGGGTCTCCCAGAATCCCGTTTTACGCTGTGCTGGAGAACGTCAATCTGGCTATTGCCTTCGGGCGGCTGTTCATTGCCGGGCAGGCGCTCTTTATGATGCTGTTCTCCCCCTCTCTTTTCACGGTCCGTCTCTTTGGCCTGACCGGCGTCATCGCTCTGGCGCTCGCGACGTATGCTCTGGGCTCCCGCCTGTATGATCAGAGAGTGGGGCTGTGGTCGGCCCTGCTCGTCAGCACCGACTGGGCCGTCTTTCAGCAGGGGCACTCCGGGCGGCCCGATATCTGGCTGGCAGCCGGTATCATGTTCGCGCTGTATCTGGCGTTCGGCCTGGCTGAAAAGCCTGCCGTCTGGCGGGCATTGATCGCAGGCTTTGCCATCGCTCTGCTGGAAGACATCCACCTGAACGGGATGCACTTCATCCTCGCCATCGGCGTTCTGGTGGTGATCCGGCTGGGGGTTCAGGAGCGGCGCTGGGGGATGGTGGTGCTTTACGGGCTGGGGAGCCTCGTCGGGGTGGCTTATGTGCTGGGGGTGCATCTTCTGCCCGATCCGGCGACCGCGATCGGAGAGTATCAAACAATCGTGAGCAGCGAAGGGCGGGCCTTCTGGGAAACCGGCCTGGCGTCCAGTCTGCTCAGCCTGATGCGCTGGGTGGGGGAGAACTTCATCACCGCGCAGGGGGGCTTGGCCGCCGTTCCGGCGCTGTTCTACCTGCCGGGGATTGTGATGGCGCTCTCGCGGCGGGACGATCAGCGGCGCAGCCTGCTGTTGTTTGCCTTCGTGTTGATCTCGCTGTTCTCCTACGGCGTGGTGAATGTGATCAAGCCGAATTACTACGCCCTGCTGTGGCGGCCTGCCCTGACGCTTCTCGGCACGGCTGGCGTCTTCTGGCTGGCCGACAGGTGGAAGGCGCCGGAGCATCTGCCCGGTCGGGTACAGTCGCATCTGGGAACCGGCCTCGTCGCGCTGGTTCTGGGCGTTTTCGTCGTCGGGGATGTTTACCTGGCCTACAAATTCCGGTCGGTGGACTATGCCGCTTACACAGCCGGACTGCGTGACCTCATTCCGGAGGGAAGCACCGTGCTGGCGGATGAGCCCCTGTGGTACGGGTTGAAGGGGCGTGAGATGACCGGAACAACCTATCTGACGTGGTATCAGTTTGTCCACGGGGCATCAATGGACGATATGGGGATGCTGCGCGAGGCTTTCCTCTCACTTGGCCCGGAGTATGTGGTGCTGGACGAGCACGCAAGCTGTGCGTCGGGGCCGTCCGCCATGCACGATTTTCTGGCGGCGACGCTCCCGCAGGCCTGCGTGGAAGTGGGCACGGTCGAGGGAGCGTGGTTTGAGCCGGGCACCGTCTACCGGTGCGACCCTCCAGAGCGGTTCGATTGAGCCTGCGGGAAGGAGCAGAGACCCGGTGAGATTATCGCTACTTCTGGCGGTGGTGGCGGCTCTGGTCGCCGTCGCCGGTCAGCTTTTATTGAAACGTGTGATGGTGGCCCTGGGGC
>DRKO01000447.1 GCA_011051745.1 Chloroflexota bacterium
CCCGCGAGCGGCTGGAGTCCGGCGAGCGGTCCCTGATCCGCGAAAAGGTGAGGGGTGATCTCTCGCAGATCAGCGCCCGGACGGTCGGGGAGGCCGCCGGAGAGGGCGATCCGCTCGCGCTGGAGATCATCATGCAGGCCGGACGCTACGTCGGCATGGGGATCGCCTCGCTGATGTCCCTCCTCAACCCGGAGATGTTCGTCATCGGTGGAGGGGTGACAAAAACCGGCGATCTGCTGTTCGAGCCGATGCGGGAGGCCGCCCGCGAGTATGCCATGCACCCCCGCTATTACGAGGATGCTCCCATCGTCCGCGCCCACCTGGGTCCCGACGTGGGTCTCTACGGGGCAGCGGCGCTCGTGCGCGTCATGCTGGAGTGAGGGAACAGCCGCCATGTTACGAAACTTTACAAACCCTCCCGGCGCTGTTGACTTGCTCACGGGGCGTGTTGTATACTAACGCGCAATCTAACGTTGTATGTGTGGATGATGACAGGGGTACTTGTGCACGGTTGGGCGGGATAAGGCCATGAAGGGGAACTTAAAAGACTTCAGCGGAACCCAGATACTGAACCTTGTCAGCCTGGCTAAGCGAACGGGCACGCTCGATGTCCGCCGCAACGGAACGCAGGCGAGCCTTTCTTTCCAGGACGGGAAGCTGATCTACGCCGCAATGGACGACGACGACGGCTCGCTGGCGTCTGTTCTGGCCCGCGACGGACGCATCACCAGAGAGCAGGCCAGCGTGCTTGCCAAGCGTGCCCGCAAGATCGGCGATAAGCAACTCGGCCTGTTGCTGATCCAGAAGGGTTACCTGACCCGCGCCGACATCATCCGCAGCATTAAGAAGCACTCAGCCGCCATCGTCAAGCAGTTCGCAAGCTGGCAGGAAGGGGCCTTCGCCTTCGACCCCGGACGCCTGCCCGGCGACGACCGCATCACCGTTCCCCTCGATCTGGAAAACATCATCATCGAGATCGCCCGCGTGCAGAAGCGGGATGAACAGCTTGAGGAGGAAATCCCCAGCCTGGATGTCTCGCTGCGCTTCGTGGATCGGCCCACCGTCAAGCTTCAGGATTTGAAGCTCAGCCGGGACGAGTGGCGCGTGATGAAGTACATCAAGCCTGAAAACACCATCCGCATGATCGCCAACCGGCTCAACATGAGCGACCGGCAGATCAGGCGTGTGGTGGGCAGCCTGCGCGAGGCCGGACTGATCGAACTGGTTCGTGTCCGCCCGCGCGAGCGGCTCACCCCTGAACAGAGGAAAGAGAAGCGGGCGATTGTCCATCGCCTGATTGACCGGATCCAGGGTATTGGAGTGGCTGAATGACGTTCCCTGAACCTGTTCATTCTCTCTACGCCGGAGTACCTGTGGCACAAGAAGAAAGGCTGAACCTCCTCAGCCCGTCGCTCGGAGAGTGAGAAACAATGCAAACAAAAACGGTTAAAGTGGTTGTCACTGGCCCGTTCAACGCTGGCAAGACGGAATTCGTCCGGGCAATCAGCGAGATCACCCCCGTGCTCACCGAGAGAGGCATCAGTTCGGAGGCGGAGCGGATCAAGGAGACAACCACCGTCGCGATGGATTTCGGGCGCATCACGGTAGATGACGACCTGGTGCTGTATCTCTTCGGGACGCCCGGCCAGCGACGCTTTGATTTCATGTGGGAGATTCTGGCGGAGGGGATGCTGGGCTTCATCGTGCTGGTTGATTCGGCCCGCCCCGAAACCTTCCGGGAGGCGCTCTCCATTCTGGAGACGTTCCGGGCCTACGCTCCCACCCCTTATGTGGTCGCCGCCAACAAGCAGGACCTCAGCGACGCCTGGGAACTGGACGACCTGAGGATCGCGCTCCGGCTGGACCCGGATATCAAGATGCTGCCCTGTGTGGCACATGACCGCGAGAGCGTGAAGAACGTCCTGTTAGAGTTGCTCTACTCGATCCTGGAAGAGATAGACCTTGAGGAGCAGAGCCAGTAACGGCGGCCCACCCGCCGGTAGGCTCGCTTCTGGCCTGTGTGATCGGGAGTAGATTCCTTCATTATCGGTTTCAGCCGGCAGGCCGGCATCTGCACCGTTGTTGGCGCGATGAATGGCCTGCCTGACTCACGTCAGCAGCAGGGAGGGGCGTGTGCCCAACATCACGACTCCCCAGGGATCGGTCCATTACGAAGTGATGGGGTCTGGCCCGCCCGTGATTCTGATTCACGGGTGGACTCAGGCCTGGAATACATGGCGCTCGACGTTTGAGACGTTCCGGGGGCAATATCGGATGTATGCCCCTGACCTGTGGGGGTTTGGCGAGTCGGAGAAAGACCGGCGCGAGTCCTTTGAGGTGGACGACTTCATCGAATTGATCCCCCAGTTCATGGATGAACTGGGCCTGATGCGCGTCCCGATCATGGGGCATTCGATGGGGGGCACAACCGCGCTGGGCGTGGCGTTGAAGTATCCGGAGCGGGTGAAGAAGGTAGCCGTTGTCGGCTCCCCGCTTGACGGGCGCTCGCTCAGCTTCCTGCTCAAGCTGGCCGGTATCCGGCAGGTGGCGACGCTGCTTCTGATGGGCGAAAACCAGCCTCTGCTGCGCACCTTCCTGAAGCTATGGTCGCCGTTTGTCTCCCGCCCCAAGCCTGATCTGTTCTACAACATGACGGTGAACAACGCGGCGGGCTTCACCGTCGAGTCGTTCTTCAACAGCATCGCCTCGCTGCGGCGTACCAACCTGACCCCCTACCTGCATCAGATCACCATGCCCGCGATGGGCATCTACGGCGGGCGCGATGTGATCGTCAACCCCAACCAGATAGAGCTATTCCGTCGCCACATTCCGCACGGGGTGGATGTCTTCGTCCCGGAGGCGGGCCATTTCGTCATGTGGGACGCGCCGGAAGCGTTCAACAGGGCCTTCCGGCAGTTCATGGAGATGGAGGTTCCCGAAGGGGAGCCTGCCGTTTAAACGTCGGGCGGCGGATGCCCCATCCCCGCTCAGGGCCGGTTGCCCCTTCCTGCCACAGGGACGCACCCTGATTTCACAGGTCTGAGTCCCGCTCCCTGCCGCCTCACATTTGACAGAGATCACGTATTCCGGTGACGGTTGGCCTTTGAATCTGCCGGTTCCTGTGCTACAGTTCGGGGTATGCAGATGTCTGGCCGGTCGCGAAGCCTGGGAAACGCATCCGGGAGGCCCCCCGTCTGGCTCGCGGCGATGCTCGGCTGGTGGATGGCAGGCTGTGCTCTCCTGCCGGGCAGGCTGCCTGTGCCGGATTTCGTGGGGCCGACGCTGACGCCGACCCCTTCCCCCACGCCCCCCGCCACACCGACGCCCACTCCGACGCCGGAGCCGGAGACGGCGCTCCCGCCCGATTTTATCTGGGTGGGGGTGGACGGGAAGGGCGACGCGATGATCGCGCTCTCGCCGGATGGGGAGGAGAGGCGGGTTGTCAGCCTTCCGCTCAACGAGGGGCAGGCGGCTTCCTCTCCGGTGGCCTCGCGCAACGGCGAGATGCTGGCCTATCTGGTCTGGGATGAGGAGGGGGAGCAGCACGGCATCGCGACCTGGGACCCGACCGAGCCGAACGCGCGGCTCGTCGCCCGACCCCAGCCGGGATACCGGATCATCGCGCTGTATCTCTCGGACGATGGCAGATGGCTGGCCTATGTCCAGATCGAGGAGGGGGTGCTGCCCGATCAGGCGCAGTGGCGGGTGGATGGCGTCCGAACAGGGGGAAACGACGCCAC
>DRKO01000448.1 GCA_011051745.1 Chloroflexota bacterium
GTATGCAGGGTAAGCCTCGGAGGAGACACAGAAACGTTCCTGAGCCAGTTTAACTCGCCTGCACGGCCCAGACGCGATCCGACCGCGCTGGCCCCCGTCACAGCCCAGCTTAGAGAATATTTCAGCGGGGGTCGCGTCAGGTTCGATCTACCCCTTGATCTGAGCAGCGTGACTCCTTTCCAGAGGCAGGCGCTTGAGATCATACAGGAGATCCCAGCCGGTACGGTCTGGACGTACCGGCAGGTCGCACAGGCGATGGGCGCTCCAAAGGCCAGCCGGGCCGTCGGGCAGGCCATGGCCCGCAACCCGATCCCGATCATCGTCCCCTGCCACAGGGTGATCGCCAGCGACGGTTCGCTGGGCGGCTATGGGGCAGGGGAGGGGCTGGCGACCAAAAGGCAACTTCTGGAATTCGAAGGCGCTCTGAAGCCCTGATATCTGGTACAATTGCTCATATCCGAACAGGCGATTTATCAGCACCCGACAGGCGGGGAATTCCGGCTGAGAATCCGGTGTCTCCTGCGCCTGCGGAGTTTCAGATATCCGGTTAACCCTACGAGGAACCATGAGTCCACAAAACCTTGCTACAGATCCTTTCGGCACACGGGATACGCTGGAGACATCCGGCGGCCCCGTTGTGATATATCGTCTCAGCCGCCTTGAGGAACAGGGGATCGGTTCTGTCTCCCGTTTGCCCTACTCGATCAGAGTGCTGCTTGAGGCGGCGTTGCGCCAGCTCGACGGATTCACGATCACGCCCGATGATGTGGCGAATCTGGCAGCCTGGGACGCCTCCGCGCCCGTCAAGCGCGAGATACCGTATAAACCGGCCCGCGTGATCCTTCAGGACTTCACCGGCGTACCCAGTGTGGTTGATCTGGCAGCCCTGCGCTCGGCGATGGCCCGCCTGGGCGGAGAACCTTCCCGCATTAACCCGGTTGTCCCCGTTGATCTGGTGATTGACCACTCCGTTCAGGTAGATCGCTTCGGCTGGCGCTTTGCGCTGATGTACAACGCTGAGCGCGAGTTCGAGCGCAACCGTGAGCGATACGAGTTCCTGCGCTGGGGGACGGTTGCCTTCGACAATTTCCGCGTGGTCCCACCGGCAACGGGCATCGTCCATCAGGTAAACCTGGAATATCTGGCAAAGGTTGTGCAGACCCGCGAGATGAACGGGGAGCGGGTTGCCATGCCTGATACGCTTGTCGGGACGGATTCCCACACCACCATGATCAACGGGCTGGGCGTGGTCGGCTGGGGTGTGGGGGGCATCGAGGCAGAGGCTGTGATGCTCGGGCAACCGATCTACATGCTGATGCCAGAGGTCATCGGCTTCCGGCTGACAGGGGAACTCCCCGACGGGGCGACCGCCACCGATCTTGTCCTGACCGTCACCCAGATGCTCCGCGCGAAGGGCGTGGTGGGGAAATTCGTCGAGTACTACGGTCCCGGCGTGAGTCACCTCTCGCTGGCCGACCGGGCCACCCTCGCCAACATGTCCCCCGAATACGGCGCGACGATGGGCTTCTTCCCGGTGGATGAGGAAACGCTGCGCTATCTACGCGGCACTGGCCGGGATGACGAACTGGTAGACCTGGTCGAGCGCTACTGTAAAGAGCAGGGGCTTTTCCGCACCGAGGAGTCCCCCGATCCGGTCTACACCGATACGCTTGAGCTTGATCTCAGCACGGTTGAGCCCAGCATGGCCGGGCCAAAGCGCCCTCAGGATCGTATCCCTCTCCGGAAAGCTCAGCGCTCCTTCCATCAGGTGCTCAGGGAGTCCTTCGGGCGGAGCGGCGGAAACGGCCATCAGGCCAAGGTGGCGCTCAACGGGCTGGAGGCGCGTCTGGCCGACGGAGCGGTTGTAATCGCGGCTATCACCAGTTGCACCAATACTTCGAACCCCTCGGTCATGATCGGAGCCGCGCTGCTGGCGAAGAAAGCGGTCGAGTACGGGCTCCAGATTCCGCCTTACGTCAAGACCAGCCTGGCCCCCGGCTCGAAGGTCGTCACCCGCTATCTGGAAGACTCCGGCCTGATGCCCTATCTGGAGGCGCTGCGCTTCCACGTCGTCGGCTATGGCTGCACCACCTGCATCGGCAACAGCGGCCCGCTACCGGAGCCGGTCGCCACCGCAATCGAGGAGCACGATCTGGTGGTCGCCGCCGTGTTGAGCGGCAACCGCAACTTTGAGGGACGTGTCCACCCCCTGACGCGGGCGAACTACCTGGCCTCGCCCCCGCTCGTGATCGCCTACGCGCTGGCGGGCACGCTGGATATTGACCTCTTTAACGACCCCATCGGGCACACGCCCGACGGCGAACCGGTCTATCTGCGCGACCTCTGGCCGAGCCAGAAAGAGATACAGGAGACAATGGCCCGCTCGCTCAAGCCGGAGCTCTTCCGGGCGGAGTACAGCAACGTCTTTGACGGCAACGAGATATGGAACCGGATCGCCATTCCAGAAGGCGAGCTATACCACTGGGACCCTGAGTCAACCTATATTCAGGAACCGCCCTTCTTCCTCGACCTTACACTGGAGGAGCCGCCGGTTACCGACATCAAGGGGGCGCGGGTGCTGGCCCTGCTGGGGGATACCGTCACGACTGATCATATCTCCCCTGCCGGCGCGATCCCGCCGGATAGCCCGGCTGGGCGCTACCTGATTGAGCGGGGCGTCCCGATCCGGGAGTTCAACTCTTTCGGCTCACGGCGGGGCAACCATGAAGTGATGATGCGCGGTACATTCGGCAACATCCGCCTGCGCAACAGGCTGGTTCCCGGCACAGAAGGCGGCGTAACTATCCACCTGCCGGACGGCGAGCAGATGAGCATCTATGACGCCGCCATGCGTTACAAAGAGGAAAACGTCCCTCTGATCGTGATCGCGGGCAAGGAATACGGCACGGGGAGTTCGCGTGACTGGGCGGCCAAAGGGACGATCCTGCTGGGCGTCCGGGCTGTGCTGGCGGAGAGCTACGAACGCATCCACCGCAGTAACCTGATCGGGATGGGGGTGCTTCCCCTGCAGTTTAAGCCGGGTGAGAATGCAGAGACGCTCGGCCTGACGGGCTTTGAAGTCTACGACATCGAGGGGATCAGCGGCGATCTCCAGCCGGGGCAGGAGGTTACCGTCCGCGCCCGTGACGAGGAGGGCAAAGAGACCGTCTTTACCATGATCGCCCGCCTCGATTCGCCGGTTGAGGTCAGGTATTATCGCAACGGTGGGATTTTACACACCGTTCTGCGCGATATTCTCAGAGAGTCGCTGGCCTCCTAGCGTACAGATACATCGGTTCGGAGGGAGCGGCGGTCTCGCTGCTCCCTCTTCCTGTACCTGTCTCCAGCCCCGTTGAAACGCCCCAGGGGGCGGGGTACAATCGCGCGGACTCTCGACTCTGGGAAGAGACCCTCTATGCGCAAACTGACACCGACACGGACAACCGCGCTTGTTGTGCTTGCCGCCCTGCTGATCACGCTGGCCCTGGCCCTCGATCTCACGCCTCTGTTGCGTGGCGGAGCAGGCTGGCGCTGGCCGTATGAGGTCCCCGAACACCCCCTCAACTTGTTGCCCGGTGCGCTTACCCTGCTCCTCTATCTGGCAGGCGGCGAGATATGGCTTGCCCGCCTGTATCAAACCGGAGAACCACGTCGCCGGTCTCATATCCTGTTCCTGATCTTCTGCCTGGCAGGTGGGCTGATCGTCCAGATGGCCTTTCTGGCGTTCTATGGGAATCCCTTCGAGCAGCTTTTCCTGCGCACCGTCTCGTCGCTGAGCGGCGGATTCTTCGAGGTCGGCGTCACCATCCAGAATGTCCCGGAC
>DRKO01000449.1 GCA_011051745.1 Chloroflexota bacterium
CGCCAGCGGGCCGCACACTATCCGCCATCCGCCCCCGTGGAGTTTGCCCGCAGGGCAAATCTCCTGAATCAATTCGCCTTTGGCGAATTGATCGCCATCCGCCATAAGCTATAAGCCATTGGAACCCAGCCGCTCAGCCAGCGCATCCCAGTCTATCGTCTCCGGGTCGAGCGCTTCCGCTCCGGCGGCCAGCAATTCCTCGCACCCCGCATCCCCGCCCGTCACGGTGAACACCATTCGGCCCTGCTGGCGGGCCCGGCGGGCGGTGCTCAGGCTCCCGCTGTCCTCCGCCGCCTCAACCACGATGACGGCGCGGCTCAGCCCGCTTGTGATGCGGTTGCGGGCGATCAGGTTCTGCGGGCTGACGGCTGCCTCTGGATGAACCTCTGCTAGGACCACGCCGCTCCCCATGATCGCCCCGGCCAGCGAGCGGTTCCGTCGGGGGTAGACGTTCAACACGCCGGACCCCAGTACGGCCAGCGTGCGCCCCCCGGCGGCCAGCGCCCCTCGATGGGCGGCGGTGTCAACGCCGATCGCCAGCCCGCTGACAATCGTCCAGCCCCGGCGGGCCAGTTCATACCCCATCCGGTAGGCGAGGCTTGCCGCCCGCTCCTCCGGCTGGCGCGTTCCCACGATGGCAACGGCTTGCGAGTGGGCCGGGGCGAGCTCGCCGCGCAGAAAAAGCACAGGCGGGGCATCATCACAGCGCAGCAGGTTGGGGGGATAGGCCGCATCTTCCCAGGTGAGGATTCGGACATCCTGCTCCGCGAGGCGGGCGATCTCGGCCTCAGTCGCTCCCAGATCAATGCTGGCGATGGCCGCAGCGGTCCGTGGCCCGACGCGCGGAACGCGGATCAGTTCCTCCGGCGTGGCGCTCAGGATGGCCTCCAGACTGCCGAAGTGGGCCAGCAGGCAGGTGATCGTCTTCCCGCCCACGCGGGCCGTCGTCGCCAGCGCAACCCAGTGAGCGGTGCTCATGAGGAGTCGCCGTCCCCCGGCCTCAGGCTGAGGTAAATCACCAGTTCCGGGCCATTCCCCAGGTCGAGCAGCATCCGGTAGCGATCGTGGAACCCCAGGCGGCGGTACAGAGCCAGCGCACGCGGGTTAGAGACCGCCGCCCCGATCTCGACTTCCGGGATGCCCTGCTCACGGGCGATCTTCAGCAACCCCCGGATCAGCGCTGTGCCAGCGCCCCGCCCGCGCCACCCCTCGCTGACAACCAGGTTGCAGATTTCAGCCCGCCTGCCCCAGAGGGTCAGTTGCCCGAAGCCGACGATCCGGCTCCGGATCAGCGAGACAAGCCCCCAGCCGCGCCCCTTCTCGTGCCACTTGAGCAGGCGGCTGAGATGAGCCTGCACCTCCGTCAGGGGCCTGCCCGGCCAGCAATTCTGCTGGAGGGAAAAAGCGTCGCTCAACCTGACGGGACGTAAAGTTAACTCGTCGCTCATCGGACTCAGATCAATAGCATGGCATCGCCGAATGAGTAGAAGCGGTATCCCTCCTGCTGGGCGATCCGGTAGGCTTCCAGGATCGTCTCCCGTCCGGCAAACGCGCTGACCAGCATCAGGAGAGTGGAGCGGGGCAGGTGGAAGTTCGTAATCAGCATGTCCACCGCCCGGAACCGGTAGCCGGGCCGGATGAACAGGCTGGTGGCCTCGTCTATCGCCACGACGGGCCGCCAGGGGCAGCGGTCGCCTTCCTCCGCGTAAGGGTCGTCAATCCCCGCGCTGCGCAGGGCTGCCGTTTCCAGCACGCGCACGCTGGTTGTGCCCACCGCCACAATCCGCCCCCCCGCCAGTTTAGCCTCGTTGATCAGGCGTGCGTTCTCGGCGGTGAGGATCGCTCGCTCGGTGTGCATCCTGTGTTTCTCGATCTCCTCCACCTGCACAGGCTGGAAGGTGTCCAGTCCGATGTGCAGAGTGCAGGCCGCGATCTGCACCCCCTGCCGCCGGAGCGCGATCAGCAACTCCGGCGTGAAGTGCAGGCCCGCCGTCGGCGCAGCCGCTGAGCCGGGTTCGCGGGCGTAGATCGTCTGATAGCGTTCCGGGTCGTCAAGTGGCCTGTGGATGTAAGGGGGCAGCGGCACTTCGCCCAGCTTTTCCAGCAGAGGGGAGATCGGCGCATCAAAGCGGATGACTCGCTCGGCCCTCTCGCCGGACGCGATCACCGTCCCCTCCACGGTCACGCCGTTGTGGCCGGTGAAGATCAGGCGTGTACCCTCCCTGATCCGCTTCCCCCCGATGAGGCCGCGCCACGTCCGCTCGCCTTCCCGGCGCAACAGGAGGAACTCGACCCTGCCGCCAGTTGGAATCTTGCGCCCGTGCAGGCGGGCCGGGATCACGCGCGTCTGGTTGAGGACGAGCACGTCCCCGGCTTTGAGATAGTCGCCAATGTCGCGGAAGTGACGATGCTCGATCCGCCCCTCCGCCCGGTGGAGCACCAGCAACCTCGCCGCGTCGCGCGGCTCGACAGGCTCCTGTGCGATCTGTTCTGGCGGCAAATAATAGTCGAAATCGCTGGTCTTCATGTGCTACCGGTTCAGCACCCTTACGATGAGGTTGAGGATGACGGTCAGGATGAGGCTCAGGAGGATCGAGCTGGCGATCGGCACAAAGCAGGTCAGCCGCCCATCGGGGCTCTGATACCGGATGTCACCCGGCAGGCTGCCCAGCCTTCCCAGCCCCGGGACTTTGCCTATCAGGAACAGAAACAGCCCCAGGGCTGCAATGCTCAGCCCCACCACGATCAACCAGCGACCAAGTGTGTCCAGTTGGAACAAAGCCAGCAACTCCGTTTCCCGGTGTGATATCAGGCCGATTCTACCAGCATCTGGAGGGAAAAAGCTATCTCTCCTCAGGCGACGGGGACACTCTCCCGCGCATGGGCATTATTCCCCTCTGGAGCGCCGCCCACTGATCCGGCAAGTGAAATTTTGTGCATAATGATTGACTGCCTGAAGAGGCCCGGTTATACTTCTTGGAAAGAAGAGTGCGAAGGTGAATCCACCCCACCACTTTTGCATCCAATTATCGGGGCCATCTAATCCCACCTTTCTCTAGTCGCAAGGTATCGTAGAGGCTCTTCTGAGCCTCTCATACTAAATATAAAGAGGTAGCATTATGACACTTCAATCTGCTCCGGTCTCAAAGGGACTTGAGGGGATCGTCATCGCTCAGTCTCGGCTCAGCAAAGTTGATGGCTCAATCGGGAAACTGCAATACTGCGGCTACAACATCAAAGACCTGGCCGCAAATGCGCTTTTCGAAGAGGTTATCTTCCTCCTGTGGAACTACAGGCTCCCCACTCAGAGCGAACTGGACACCTTCAGGGCCGATCTGGCAGCCCAGCGCGTTCTGGAGCCGGAATTGCTTGGCATGATGAAGCAGTTCCCGAAAGGGACGCACCCCATGAGCGTCCTGCGGACGGTCGTCTCGGCCATCGGCATGTTTGACCCGGAAGCCGAGGACAACAGCCCGGAAGCCAACCAGAGGAAGGCGGCCCGTCTGGCCTCGGTGATGCCGACCATCGTCGCGGCCTGGGAGCGAATCCGCAACGATGAGGAGCCAATCGCACCCCGCGATGATCTCACGCTCGCCACCAACTTCCTGTACATGCTCAAGGGAACCGAGCCGACTGAAACTGAGACGGACGCGGTGAATACCTATCTGGTTCTGCTCGCCGATCACGGCATGAACGCCTCGACCTTCTCCGCCCGTGTGACAACCAGTACCCTCTCGGACATCTACTCCGCGATCACAACGGCCATCGGAACTCTGAAAGGCCCGGCCCACGGGGGCGCGAACCAGAAGGCGATGGAGCAGTTCATGGAGATCGGCAGCCCCGACAACGTGGATGCGTGGTTTGAGCAGGCGATGGAGAACAAGCGGCGCATCATGGGCATCGGTCACCGCGTTTATAAGACGGAGGACCCGCGAGCAACCATCCTGCGCGAGCGGTCAAAGGCGCTGGCCGAGAGCAGCGGGGATCGCACCTGGTATGAGATCGCATGGCGTCTGGAGCAGAGAGCACGCAGCCACGAGTTCTTCATTGAACGCAATCTGTTCGCCAACGTGGATTACTATTCCGCCATTGTCCTCTATCAGGTCGGAATCCCGGTTGACCTGTTCACGCCTCTCTTCGCTATGAGCCGTGTGGCCGGGTGGAGCGCGCACGTAATGGAGCAGTGGGCAGATAACCGGCTGATCCGGCCCCGCGCCGAGTACGTCGGCCCCGAAGACCTGGCCTGGGTTCCCATCGAGGAGCGCGGTTAGGAGCGATTTTCCGCCACCTGCGCCACGCTGACCCTGTTCGACTTCAGTGGCCTCTCCCGCGGAGCGATTCGCCGGAGAGGCCTTTTGCCTGATCCGAGCGGTAGCCCATCACTCGCACGGATTTTTATACCCGACCGCACACTTCTGTTAGAATACACAGGCTGACTTTCGCGTAATCTTCATCGAAGGATAGTGACAGGATGGGTGAAAAAGTTCCGCCCCGCATCCCGGCAGGAATGCGAGACATTCTGCCGGAGCAGATGATCAAGCGCCAGTACGTGCTGGATATAGTTCGCGCCGTCTTTGAGGAGTTCGGCTTCGAGCCGCTCCAGACATCCGCCATAGAGCTATCTGAGACGTTAATGGGCAAGTACGGCGAGGACGCCGAGCGCCTGATTTACAGGGCCTGGTACGGCGACAAACCGGGAGGCGAGTTCGCCCTGCGGTATGATCTCTCCGTCCCGCTTGCCCGCGTCGTTGCCATGTATCCAGAGCTCCCCCGCCCCTTCAAGCGCTACCAGATCGCGCCGGTCTGGCGGGCCGACCGCCCTCAGAAGGGCCGCTATCGTGAGTTCTATCAGTGCGACGTGGATATTGTCGGCAGCGCCAGCATGCTGGCCGACGCCGAGATCGTCACCGTCATTTACGAGACGCTTCGCCGTCTGGGGTTCACCGAGTTCTCAATCGCGATCAACAACCGCAAGCTTCTGGACGGCATCGGCCAGTACGCCGGAGTTCCGAAACCTCTCCTGCCGGGGCTTTACCGCTCCATTGATAAGCTGGACAAGATCGGGCTGGAGGGAGTCCGTCGTGAGTTGCTCATGGTTGGCGTGCCCGCTGAGCCCCGCCAACCGCTCCAGCGCGCCGCACGGCTGGCGATTCAGGGGAAACTCACCCTGGAGGAGTTGAGCGACTATATGATGCGCAGCCGGGAGGAGGGCGGCGCAGGCCTCGATCCGGCTCTGGTTAAGATCGTGCTTGACCCGCTCAAGGCACGGGTGCAGGACGCCATCGCGCAGAATATCCCGCCGGGGCAACTTCAGGCAGCCACGACTCAACTTGTCAACGACCTGGCCCCTCAGTTGCGCGCGTACTACGCAAAACAGGCGGCAATCATCCCGGAGGAGGTGGTAGAGCGACTGCTGGCCCTCCTTCAGATCAGCGGCCCGCCACAGGAGGTTCTCGACGATCTGGCAACCCGGATGAAGGACGTTCCCCCCGCCGTAGAGGGCATTGAGGAGCTACGATCCCTGTTCACCTATCTTGAGGCGCTGGGCATTCCAGAGACGGCTTACGAACTCAACTTCGCGATGGTGCGAGGGCTGGAGTACTACACCGGCCCGATCTTTGAAACCACCATTCGGGAGCCAAAGGCCATGCCCAGCATCACGGGAGGAGGACGCTACGACGAGTTGATCGGCCTCTTCTCCGACATCAGCCATCCGGCAACGGGAAC
>DRKO01000450.1 GCA_011051745.1 Chloroflexota bacterium
ATTTACGAACTGGCTCCTGAGTATCGGGATGTCGCTCAGAAGTTGTGGGAGGCCAGAGTGCACTATGCCGGGCAGCTCGAAGCGCTGGGGGCTTACTGCGACGCCGCCGCCCAGTACGAGGCCGCCCTCGATCTGCGGGAGGACAGCGTTATTCAGGAGAAGTACGATCAGGCGGCAGAGGCGTGCGCCAACCCGACGCCCATCCCGACCGCCACGCCGTTAACCGCGCTCACCCGGACGCCTGCCCCGACCCCCAGCCCAACGTCTTCCGGTGGCATCCCTTGATGTTTCCCCTCACAATCGGGTATACTGACGGCGAAGTAGCAGGGCGGGGCGTGGCGCAGTTGGACAGCGCGCTGCGTTTGGGACGCAGAGGTCGCCGGTTCGAGTCCGGCCGCCCCGACTTCCTCCTTTCCCCGCTCACCCCCTTAGGCGCGGCGTCACGATCCCCGGGGGAGCAGGAGCGCGATTGCCACCCCGATCATGAGCAGTCCGGCGATGCGGCGCAGGCTCAGGGGGATGGGTTCCAGCCCTCCCAGCCCGATTGTGTCAACCACAACAGCGACTATCATCTGCCCCACGATGATTGACGCCAGCCCCGCGGCCACGCCGGTGCGCTGGAGGGAGTACGCCAGCCCGCTCACGATCAGGATGCCGACGCCTCCGGCGGCCAGCACAATCGCGGCCTGCGGGGCAGACATACGCCACTGATCAAGGCCCTGGCGGGCGATCAGAAACAGCAGAATGACTCCGGAGAGCGTGCCGCCCGCCAGATTGATCAGCAGGCCGGCCCGCACCGGCCCGATCAACTGGCCGGAGCGGCTGGTGAGCGTGCTCTGGACTCCGATTGCTACCCCGCTGCCGAGCGCGGCAAAGAGGGCGACGATAAAGGCTTTCCTGATGGGTAACGACAGCATCAAAGTAATCTCTCCTGGGAGGGAATGAGTAAACGCGGCAGGTCGTCGGTCGCAGGGGGAACCGCTCAGGGTTCCGGCCCCCGCTCCGGCTGGCCGCTGCCTCCGCGCAGAACGGCGATGATCTTCCGGTCGGTTACGGGGAAGGCGTACTGATCCAGTTCCTCCAGCGTCACCCAGGCCCAGCCTGCGCACTCGATGGCCTGCGGCTCTCCGCCTGTGTGCCGACAGTAGAAGGCATGCAGGGTGATGCGAAAGTGTGTGTAAGCGTGCTGGACGGTCGTCACCGGCCCCTCGACGGCGATCTCGATCCCCAGCTCCTCGCGTATCTCGCGTTTCAGGCAGGCAACAAGCGACTCGTCGGGCTGGCGCTTGCCGCCGGGGAATTCCCACAGGCCGCCCAGCATCCCGTCCGGCGGTCGCCGGGCGATCAGGAGGCGGCCATCCTGCCCCCTGATCACCCCGGCGGTCACATCGTAGTGAGGCTTTTTCCGCCGTCGGGACCTGACGGGTCGCTCTCCCTGAAGGCCCAGACGGTACGCCTCACACCAGCCCGCAATCGGGCAGCGCGGGCAGGAGGGGGTCGCCGGGGTGCAGAGTTGTTGTCCTAGCTCCATCAGTCCCTCGTTCCAGAGGGCCGCTCGCTCCGGCGGGAGGAGCCGTTCGGCCTGCTCCCACAGGGCGCGGCGCGTGGCTGACTCCATCACGTCGTTCTCGATGTTAAGCAGGCGCGAGAGGACGCGGATCACGTTCCCATCGAGCAGGGGAACATCCCGGCCAAAGGCCAGGCTGGCGACCGCGCCCGCCGTGTAGCGTCCCACGCCCGGCAGGCGCAGGAGATCGTTCACCGTAGAAGGGAGCTTCCCGCCGAACTGCTCGACGATCATCCGGGCCGCGCGGTGCAGGTTTCGGGCCCGGCTGTAATAACCCAGCCCTTCCCAGAGCTTCAGCACCTCATCGAGAGGGGCAGCGGCCAGCGCCTCGACCGTCGGGAAGCGGGTCAGGAAACGCTCGTAGTACGGGATCACGGTCGCCACCTGTGTCTGCTGGAGCATGACCTCCGCGATCCAGATGGCGTAAGGGTCGCGCGTGCGTCGCCAGGGCAGGTCAGCCCGGTTCGCTCTAAACCAACCGATCAGGGCGTTGTGGAGTCCGGTCAGGTCTTTCACAGGGGAGATGATACCGCGTGCAGGCCCTCTGGAACCAACTGCGGGGCTGGCGCGTACAGATTCGTGAATCCGCCTGCGCTCTGGAGAGAAAAGAGGAACACGATGGAGCAAGGCTCACAACACCGGTGTTTGCCCCGCCTGCCTCAGCCCTGTCCCCGGTGTGGAGAGATGATCCCGCCGCCCGTCTATTGCGAAACGTGCGGCGCGGAGCTCTCGCCGCCGCATGTCTGCCCGCCTCGCCCCCTGCCGCATGTCTGTCCACCCCGTCCAGCGCCGGGGCGCTGTCTGGCCTGCGGGGAACCGCTCCCCGCGCCGCGCTTCTGCCCGACCTGCGGGGCCGACATCACGCCCTCCCATCTGTGCCGGGCGATGCCCGTTCCCCGCCCAGACCCGCCCCACATCTGCCCGGCGCTGGAACTGCCGCGCTGCGAGCAGTGCGGCGAGCTGCTTCCCCCGAAGGTCTACTGTGAGAGCTGCGGAGTGGAGATCACGCCGCCGCACGTGTGCCCGCCCGTGCAGGAGCCGCACACCTGCCCGCCGGTTATCACCATGCCGAAGCGCTGTTCGCACTGCGGGGAGTTGTTGCCTGCGCCTCGCTACTGCCCTCGGTGTGGAGCGGACATCACGCCGTCGCACGTCTGCCCCGACCGCCCGGCCTGAAAACGAAACGGCGGGCCGACCGGCGACAGGTCGCGCCCGCCGTGATCTGCCGCTCAGAGCGTGGCATCAGGGTTGTGTTTCGCCCTCCTGCGGAGCGGGGGTCGGGAGAGGTGCGGTGGTTGGCTGCGCACCGGCTTCCTCCATCAACTGCTGCAGATCAAAGAGGAAGGGGCTGTTGCTGGGGATAATGATCAGGCGCACCTGATCACCCAGTTCATTGATGTAGCGCCACTGGATCAGGTTCGGGTTCTGGCTGAGCACTTCGTTGATCAGTGC
>DRKO01000451.1 GCA_011051745.1 Chloroflexota bacterium
CCAGCGCCACCGGAATGGTGCGCCATGCCTTCAGCGTCCCTCCCGGGCCGGTGGTCTCCTGGCCGATCACGTCGTACTTGAGCGGTATCTTCTCATCGAGGATGCGGGCGTCCATCTGCCCCACCCGAATCTGGGAGACGACAAAATCCGCCCCCTCGACCGCTTCCTGACGCGAGCCGGTCAGCGTGATCTTCGTGTCTAACTCAGCGAAATGTACCTGCCGCTGCACCATCCCTCCGACGATCTCCAGCCGTTCGGGATCGATATCGTGCAGCGCGATCTCGCCGACCTGCACCTCTTCCTCATGCGTGATGAAGCCGTCAATCAACTCTGGCGTATACGAACTCCCGCCGCCGATCACGGCGACTTTGGCTATTTTCGCCATTGCTCCACCTCGCGTTCCAGCGCCGCCACGCGCCGGTACAGACGCATCAACTGGCGTGAATGATCGATCTCCGCCCAGGCCAGCAGCAGAAGGTCCATAGAGTGCGTCAGCAGGACGGAGAAAGGCACTTCCTCCCCTTTGGCTTCCATCTGTATGATGAAGGCCAGCACTTTGTGCGCCTCAAGCTGCTCTGCTTCCGCCTCTTCCAGGCTGGCTTCAGCCGCCTCAAACTCCCCGACTTCGGCCTGTTCGGCGGCATGGATCGCTTTAGAACGAGCGTTACCGGCGTGAAGAATAACGGTGAAGAGCCTCTGCTCCCAGCTCAGGGACTGAATATCGTCTTGTTGAGCCACGTCTCACTCCTTAAGATCGCTCAGATGCTCACGCTCGTTCAGGCTGATCAGGCGGGCCTCGCCGGTCGGGGTGACCTCAAGTTCGGTGATGGCGCAGGGGGCCCACC
The DNA here is from genome assembly GCA_011051745.1 of Chloroflexota bacterium. GTDB lineage: Bacteria > Chloroflexota > Anaerolineae > Aggregatilineales > UBA3940 > DRKO01. The sequence goes on from DRKO01000451.1 coordinate 846, forward strand.
CGTCGTACTTCACCCAGGCCGAAGGATCGCCATGCAGGAAATAGCCAAGCAGGTTGCTGTGCACGGCACTGTGCGTGACGATCAATACTCGCCCTTCCGGGTGGCGCTCGACGATCTGCTTTACCGTCTCGGCCACGCGCCGGATAAATCTGGGGCGCGGCTCGCCGGTCAGGCGCACCAGCGACTCGATCCACGCGCTGCGTAGCACACGTTTGAGCGGCGCGTCTTTCGAGAAGTCGAAGGTCGGGCCGCCTTCCATCCAGCCAAAATCCAGTTCACGCAGCCCCTCCAGAGGGACGGGCTCCAGCCCGATCGCTTCTCCGATGATCTCCGCCGTCTGACGCGCCCGCCCCAGAGGGCTGGTGTAGAAGGCGTCGAAGGGCTCTCCTGCCAGCCGTTTTGCTACCCGGTGCGCCTCCTGAAGCCCTCGCTCGCTCAGCGGGCTGTCGCTGATCCCGTGCAGGCGGCCCCGCTCCATCCACTGAGTCGTGCCGTGCCGAACCAGCGTCAGGTGCGTCACGGATGGCTACTCCTCCGGCGCGTCCATCGCACACCGGAAGCCGATAAAGTCGTTCTTCCGGCGGGGAGTGTGCTTCCGGATCGCGAACGTCTTCACCTGATCCCGGCCATCCAGCCAGCTCCCGCCCCGCAGCGCCATGGTGGTGACCGGGTTTCCGTCGTTTGTCCACTCGTAGACATTTCCGGCCATGTCTACCACCCCGTAGGGGCTGTCACCGGCGGGTGAGTACTGGCCGACCGGCGTGGTATCAAGCGGGCCGCCCTCGCCGCAGTTCAGGCGGGTGGGATCGAAGGTATCCCCCCAGGGGTAGATGCGGCCATCTGTGCCACGCGCCGCCTTCTCCCACTCCGGCCCGGTCGGCAGACGTTTTCCGGCCCACTCGGCGTAGGCGACCGCGTCGAACCACGTCACCTGCACGACCGGATGGTTTTCCTTTCCGGGGGGTGGCTGCCCTCTGCGCCAGTGTGGCGGGAAATTGTAGTTAGTCGCATCCACAAACGCCTTGTACTCCGCATTGGTGACGGGCGTCCGGTCAATATAGAAGGCAGGCACAAAGACCGTCCTTTTCTCCCGCCCCATCAGGAACTCACCGGCAGGGATCAGGATCATTTCCTTCCCATCTCTAGCGACGATTGTCTGTCTGGATTCTGCGCTCATGATCTCCTTCGTCCGGATGTTCTCACACAACTCGACGCCGGCGGGCAGGCCGCCCCGATCAGGAGGACCCGGCGGCAGACTGTGAGCGCGGGGCAAACTGCGCCGTCAGCCAGCGCACCACCAGGAATATCAACACCGCCTCATAGCCGATCGCTACCAGGCTGGCGATCAGGCTGCTATCCCCCAGCGTCAGGCCGATCACCGCATACACCCAGTTGAAGACCGTACCGGCGGCCACGGCCAGCCATAGCCACACCAGCCGCTTTTCGAGCAGGGCGCGCCCGGCAAGCAGCCCCATGCCCGCGCTGACGCTCACCACAGCGATGCGGTCAACAACCAGCGCCAGCAATCCGGCCACCAGTTCCGGCCACGGCTGGCTGGCAATCCGGGCCAGTTCAGCCGTTGAGGTGTCACCGAATAGCAGCCGCATACCGGCCCCCAGCAGGGCGAATCCCAGGAAAACCTTGAGCAGGAGGCCGCTCCCCAGCCCGACCGAGACCCCGCTCCCCGGCAGTTCGTCCGGCCCGATCCTGCGCCAGCGCAGCAGCGCATACATGGCTCCCCCGACAAAGAGGCTGGTCAGGGCGCTTCCCAGCAGAACCACCAGGAACGGCATAAACGGGCGCGTCAGTGCTCCTGCCCCCAGCATGATCTGCCGGGCCAGGCTGGTCAGAAAGGTGGCAGGCAGAAGGGCCACCAGCAACACAGCCATACCCCACAGCAACATACCGCGCTGGTAGCGTACGCCGCGCTGACTTAGCAGGGCAATCAGGCTACCCGGCAGAAAGATGAAAGCCAGCCCGCCAATGGCGGTGATCAATCCTCGCAGGAAAAGCACGCTGTATTCCGGCTGGGGTAGGCGGCTCACGACTCGCTCTGTCCCTCGTCGCGGGCCCGGATGGCCTCCATGATCTGCTGGAAGAGCTTCTCGCCATCCACCATGCCGAAAGTCACCGTGTCAATATCCTGCACGATGATGCCGTGTGGCTTGGCGATCTGCTCAATGGACTTGCGCTTATAGAAGACCTGCGGCGCGACCAGGACAACGTCGTACCAGTGTAGCGTGGGGTCCCAGCGGGCGATCTCCTGCGTCGAAACCGCCTTCAGTTCAAACGGAACCCCGGCTTTGGCCGCTGCCTCTTTGGTCTTGTTCTCCAGCAGAGAAGAAGACATCCCCATTGCGCACACCATCAGGACTTTGATCGGCTTCTGCTTCGTCGTTTCGTCACCCACTTGCTTCCTCCTCAGGTGGCCGGTCAGGCGCAGCGCCAGCGCCCCTGCCACCAGAACTCCATGTACGAGCGGTCAGCATAGCTCTGAGATACGTTACAGGGCCCGCCCTGTGCGATGTAGTTCTGTGATGTCCCTGCCTTTAAGAGGTCAGGCTCGCGCGGCCTATGATATATTGTAGTATGCTCCACCGATTTTGTCCTCAGTTCAGGGTGGGGAAGTAAGCGCCGTGCTGCTGACGATAGTCATCCAGAATCGCGCGAGCCACGCTCAGAGAGGGGACCAGCGGGTGCAGGCTCAACGCTTTAAGCGCCAGCCGGTATGACCCCTCTACCGCGGCCCGAATGGTCAGCCGCTCATAGGCTTTGACGCGCTTCATCAGCCCCAGCGCATGATCAGGGATGGTTCCCACCGCCAGAGGCCGGATCACCCCCTGGCCCAGATAGCAGGTAACCTCTACGATATCGTCATCTCTCATGCCCTCGACGGCTCCCCGGTTGGGCACATTGAGGATTGAGATACCTCCGGTCGGGCTGCTCAGCGCCTCGATCACGCCCAGTGCTACCCCTGAGTACCCTTCGGCAGCCGCTTCGATCTGCTTTGCCTTCTCCTGTAGCTCAGGTGGCATCTCGTGCCGGTGGCCGGTCTCCAGGCTCATATAGGTTCCATGCCGCTTTTTCAGATATTCCACATAGGCGGCCTGCATGCGCTCCGCCGATGCGCCTTCGCTGCGTAGTTGATCGAGCGTCTCGTAAAGCTCCATGTTGAAGGGCATGATCTGCTGTGCCCGGCTCTGTCCGGCACGCAGAAGGTTCTCCACCACCTCGTGGGTGTTGGTGTAGAAATAGTTGTATTCATTGGGGAGCAGCCCCAGCAGGCGGAGGAAACCCGGCTCAAAGGGCACACCCGGCAGGTGCTCATCGGCGTGGCTCTCGATGAAATCAATCAACTCTGGCAGGCGATCCTGCCCCCTGTGATAGATGGACCGCACCCAGCCCAGATGGTTCAGCCCGAAGTATTCCACCAGCAGTTCGCCCACCGGCACATCCAGCCACGCCGCCGCCGCACGCCACATGGCCGCCGGGTTGTCGCAGATTCCGACCGCCCGCCGGTAACCGCCCACATTGATGATGGCCTCCGTGACGATGCCCGCCGGGTTAGTGAAGTTGAGGAACCACGCCCCCGGCGCTTCCTCCCGCACCATGCGCACGTACTCCAGCGCAACCGGAATGGTGCGCATTGCCATCGCGAAGCCGCCGGGGCCGGTCGTCTCCTGCCCCAGCACCCCGTACTTGAGCGGCACTTGCTCGTCAATCACACGTGACTCCATCCCCCCCACGCGGAAGGTGGTGATCACGTAATCCGCCCCCCGCAGAGCCCGGCGGGCGTCATCGGTCCACACCGTCTTGAAGCGAACGTCCTCCGCCTCCAGCAAGGGCTGGCAGAGAGCCCGCATCAACTCCAGACGGCGGGAGTCAATGTCCATCAGCGCCAGCTCGGTTAGCTCGACCCGTTCCTGACGTGTGATGATGCTCTGTAGCATTAAAGGGGTGCGAACACCGGCGGCCCCCAGAATCGCCAGTTTCATCGGTTTTCCTCGCTCCCGGTGATGTAGCGGTGGAGGGGATGAGGAATGCTTCCCCATCCCCTCCATCAGCCTCAGAGGCTAGCGAGCGGGAGCGGGAGCCCCCGTCGGAGCGACGGCTTCCTCGCCACCCTCCTTTTCAAGCACCTGACGCTCCCAGGCCTTGAAGGCGGGATACCAGATGATGCCCGGGATGACGAATTCCGTCATCAGGCCCACGATGATTGCCCGCCAGTCGTAGCCGGTAGCGAGGTACATCAGGATGGGCGTCGGGAGTGTCCAGGGGGCGGCCACGTAAGTCGGCGTGACAAAGCCGATGACGTGCATCAGCCAGGCAAAGCTGGTGTTGAGGAAGGTAATGATGATGAAGGGAATTGCCAGCACGGGGTTGAAGATAACGGGAGTCCCGAACGTGATCGGCTCGTTGATGTTGAAGATACCCGGCCAGATGCCCAGCCAGCCTACCCGGCGCAGGCGGGCCGACTTGCTCCGGATCAGGTAGATAGCCAGCGGCAGGGTCGCGCCGGAGCCGCCCGGCACAACGTAGCTGCGGAACAGATCGGTGTAGATGTAGGGCAGAGGCTCGCCAGCCGCCGCCGCCTGAGCGTTAGCCACCAGGTTGTTGGTCCAGATGGGCTGAAGCACGATACCGATCGTCAGGTCGCCGTGAATGCCCAGTGTCCACAGAAAGGCGTGGAAGGTCTCCGCCGCAGCCGCAGCCGGGTAGCTGGAAGCCGCAGGGACGATGTATGACAGAATCTGCACGATCCCGCCCGCCACATCAATGTCCAGCAGCACGCGGATCACCCACGCGATCAGCAGGATGACGATGCCGGGAACCAGCGCCACGAAGGCGCTCGCGATGGCAGGGGGAACCTGCGGCGGCATACGAATGACGATGTTACGTTCGACGAAGAAGCGATAGATTTCAACGGATAGCAGGCCTACCAGAATAGCGGAGAAGAGGCCGCTATTATCAAAGTAAGTCCCCGGCAGGCCGCCCTCGCCCCACGCTCCCGTGATCGGGCTTACCAGCGTGATGAACGCCAGCAGCGCGAGCGCAGAGGGCATGAGTGGATCGAGGCCCCGGCGTCGGGCCAGACTGTAGGCGATGGAGATGGTGGCAAAAGGTGATAGCAAGCCGTACGTGATGTTGAAGGGGACCCATAGCTTGGCGGCCAGTTCTGTGTTGGTATCGAGGTAGTCCAGCCACCCCTGCACCGGGAACTGAAGGATCAGCAGGCTGAAAGCCCCGGTAATCAGGAGCGGCATCAGCGCGATCAGGCCGTCACGTACCGAGGCCAGATGAGGCTGGTCAAACAGAGGAGCCATAGCCTCCATCCATCCGGACAGACGATCTGCCCACGATACCGCTTTTTCTTCACCGGTGGTCATGGTTCAACTCCTTATACAAGCTCTCAGCAGGGCCACACGTGTGAATCGTGAGAGTCCATTAAACTGGCGCGATCCCGTGCGGTGTTACCACCCCCTTTCTCTATAAGTATGCTTATGGCGCGAGGTGCTGACACAGGCTCCCGGCAGGGTGCATAAGCAAACCCCCGTACAACTCCCTCCTACTGTATAAACAACCGGGCGAGGCTTTCGATGCTCATAACATCCCTATTAACACCGGGATATCCCTCCCCCGCGTTGCCGGGTGTTTATTGACGCCTTTCGTTCCTTTCTGTACAATTGAGTTGATCAGATAGATCAGATCATATCCGGCAGCAATTCAACAAGGAAGCACCCGTTGCGTCTCTCAGCGTTACAGTCCGACATCCTGCGTTACATCCTCAGCAAAGGCTACCGACCCGGTGATCCCCTTCCGACCATTCAGGAGATCAGCAAGGAGTTGGGAACCAGCGTCGCCAAAACGCGCGAGGCGCTTGAGGTGGCGCGGATGCTGGGCGTGTTGGAGATCAAGCCCGGCCGGGGAACCCGCGTGGCCGAATACCGCTTCGCTCCTGCTGTGGCGCTCAGCGCCATGTACGCGATCGGTCAGGACGCCTCTCACTTCGAGCATCTCCGCCAGATGCGGAACGCGCTTGAGGTGTCCTTCTGGGAAGATGCCGTCATGCGACTGCAACCCGAAGACCTCGCCTGTCTGCGGGGGCTGGTCAGGGATGCCTTTGCCCACCTGGAACGGCAACCGATTCAGGTTCCGGCCAGCGAGCACCGGCAGTTTCACCTGACCATCTTCTCACGGCTGGACAACCCCTTTGTTCAGGGTGTGCTGGAAGCCTTCTGGGAGGTCTACGAGGCCTTCGGGCTGAACCTCTATGCCGATCTGGAGTATCATCGGCGGGTGTGGGATTATCACGAGCGCATGATCAACGCCATTGAGGCCGGAGACATCGAGAGAAGCCGCCTTCTCCTGATCGAACACATGGGCCTGCTCCGACACCGGGAGACTCCGGGTCGGATCGCCTCCGGCCCTCCGCCTGACCAGCCTTCTCTGCTCTTCGAGTGACCTCCGGCGGTCGGAGAAACTTGCTTATACGAAAAGCGGCGGGACTTTCTGCCTCCCGCCGCTTGTTACAGTCGCCTGGTTGTGGACCGTTGCTCGCGTTCAGCGCCCGATGTGCATCGGCATGATGACGTGGGTAAACGTGTCGTCTCCTACCGGACGGAGCACGCCGGGTTTATCCGGGCTGGAGGTTCCGATGACCACCCGATCCTGTCGGATCACGCTCAGCACCTCG
>DRKO01000452.1 GCA_011051745.1 Chloroflexota bacterium
AGCAATCCGAAGACCACGCTGGCTACCTCTCACCGTCCCCGCCTGCAGGCAACGCGATCCGCTCCCGGAGCAGCCCGATGACGCGCCGAACGGCAGAGTCAAGCGGGCCCTCGATCTCACAGCCCGCCGCCAGCGGATGCCCGCCCCCGCCCAGCGCCAGCGCCACCCCCGCCACGTCGTGGCCGGGCTTGGCCCGGAAACTGACATCCACCAGGCCGTCGGGCTTTTCGGTAAAGAGCACCGCCACTTCGGCTTCCTCCGCGCTGATCAGGACGTTGGTAAGCTCCGGTTTCTGAATCTCCATCAGGTCGAGGCGGCGGCGTTCCTCAAGGGAAACGGTCGCCCACAGCAGGCCATCTTCCAGATGGAGGTTCGAGAGCGCGACGCCCCAGAAACGCAAAATGCCCACCGAGCGGCGGTTCAGCACCGCCTCGCTGATCGCGGCCAGGTCCGCGCCAGCAGCGAGCAATCGGGCGGCCACTTCAAACGTCGCCGGTGTGACGGAAGCGACCGAAAAGCCGCGCGTGTCGCCTACCAGCCCGGCCATCAGGCAGCCTGCCACGTCCTCACCGAGCGGCACGCCGAGCGCGTCAAGCAGCACCACGATCACTTCCGCCGTAGCCGCACACTCCGGCATCACAACGTTTATCGCCCCGAAATTCAGGTTGGTGATATGGTGATCAACGTTCAGAACGGGGATGCGGCCATCAAGGAGCGGACGGACGATGTCCCCCAGCCGATCCGGATCGCTTGAATCAAGACCGATAAATAGATCGGGGACGAAATCGGGGGGCAGAGCGTCGCGCAGAAGCCCCGCCCCCGGCAGGAAGCGCAGGTTTTCGGGCACACCGTCTTCAGAGAGCAGAAGCACCTGCTTGCCAAGCGATTGCAGGGCAAGGCCCAGCCCCAGCGTAGACCCGATAGCGTCCACGTCAGGAGAGACGTGGGCGGCTATCGCGATCCGCTGTGAGGCCCGGATGAGAGCGACGGCTTCATTCAGCGCTTTTGTCGGGGGCATCGGTATCTCTGTCCTCAGGCGGAATCTCCAGCGAATCCAGCAGGCTATCAATCCGATCGGCGTAGGAAAGCGACTCGTCCCACTTGAAGCGCAACTCCGGCGTGTGCTGCAAACGCACCCGCTTACCAAGTTCGCTGCGCAGGAACCCCTGCGCGGCGGAAAGGGCCGTCATGACTTCCTCGCGGACTTCTTCACCCCTCAGGGCGTTGACGTAGACCGTCGCGTACATCAACTCGCGGTCAATCTCAACGTCCATGATCGTCACGCCGTCCAGCCGGGGATCGTCCGCCTCGAACTGGATCAGTTCGCTGAGTATCTCCTGTATCTGCTCGGCAACTCGTCGCTGTCTCTTCGTCTGCATACCGCTCCACCTGTACGTCTTGGAAACAAACGGGAACACCGGTGCGGGCTTGCTCTCAGGGCTGGCCGAAACCTCAGTGGACCCGCTGACGCACGGTAAACTGGATCACGTCGCCCTCTTCGAAGGAGTGGAACCCTTCTATCCCGATGCCGCACTCAAAGCCGGTGCGCACCTCGCGCACGTCCTCCTGAAAACGCTTCAACGAAGAAACGGCCCCCTGGTAGATCACCTGATGGTTGCGGATAATGCGGGCCTGAGCGTTCCGGCGGGCCTCGCCCTCCCGCACGTAGCAACCGGCGACCTGCCCGACTCTGGGGATGTTGAAGACCTGCCGCACTTCGGCCACGCCGATCACGACATCCTCGTAAACCGGCTCCAGCAGGCCCTCAAGCGCCTGCTCGACTTCCTCAATCAGCTTATAGATGATATCGTAAAGGCGAATCTCAACCCCTTCGCTGTCCGCGCGGCGGCGGGCGGCGGCGTCAACCCCCACCTGAAAGCCAATGATGATCGCATCTGAAGCGGAGGCCAGCATCACATCTGACTCGGAAACGTTGCCGATGTCCGCATGAAGGATATTGACCTTCAACTCGGCCTCATTCTCCTCAACGCTCAGCTTCTCCAGCGAACTGACGATAGGTTCCAGCGAACCCTGAACGTCGGCCTTTATGATGAGGTTCAGTTCCTTCACCTCACCGGCCTGGAAGCGTTCATATAGCTCTTCAAGCGTAGGGGTGCTCTTCGGACGGATTGCGGCCTTCGCTGCTTCGGCCCGTTCCTCTGCAATGCGACGGGCAGTCTTTTCGTCCTTAACGATCTCAAAAAGTGTGCCGGGGACCGGGACCTCGCTTAACCCCATAACCCGAACAGGCGTAGAGGGCGGGGCTTCCTTGATCGCCTTGCCCCGCTCATCAAACATGGCCTTGATGCGCCCGTAGGCCGTGCCCGCCAGCACGGTATCGCCCCGGCGAAGGGTTCCGTTCTGCACCAGAAGGGTCGCCATCACACCCCGGCTGCGGTCGAGCTCGGCCTCCAGCACGGTCCCTGCCACCCTGCCATCCGGGTTAGCCTTGATCCCCACCTCGTCCGCGACCAGCAGGATAGCTTCGAGCAGGTCCTCAATGCCTTCACCGGTTATGGCGGAGACGGGGATCACCATCGTGTCGCCGTCCCATTCATCCGGCACAAGCCCGACCTCGGCCAGTTGCTGCTTGACATGGTCAGGGTTGGCGTTTGGCTTATCAATCTTATTGAGCGCCACAATAATGGGAACGTGGGCAGCCCGTGCGTGGGAAATGGCCTCACGGGTCTGGGGCATCACGCCATCATCGGCAGCCACAACCAGCACGACGATGTCCGCGCCCTGCGCCCCGCGAGCACGCAGGGAAGTGAACGCCTCATGGCCGGGCGTATCAAGGAAGGTGATCTTGCGTCCGTTATGCTCAACCTGATAAGCACCGATGTGCTGGGTGATGCCGCCCGCCTCGCCAGCCTGAACGTTAGTCCGGCGGATGCGATCCAGCAGGCTGGTTTTCCCGTGATCAACATGCCCCAGAATAGCAACCACAGGGGGACGCTCAACCAGCCTGGAGGGGTCCTCGCCCTCGTAAATCTGACGCCAGCCGGGGACAGCCTCTTCTTCGGGGCCTGCTTCTTCCTCAACCGCTACCGGCTCCGGCTCAAAGCCCATCTCCGAGGCCACAATGGCAGCCGTATCGTAATCAATCTGCTGATTGATGCTGGCCATGATGCCATTGGACATCAGCTCTTTGATCACGTCAATAGGGCTGGCCCCGATCAGATCGGCCAGCTCGCGAACTGTTAAAAATTCGGGGATTTCTACCGTTTTGCGCTCTTTTGCTTCTGCCATGAGCACCTCCACTCGCTTGGCTATCTTTCAGGGGAGCTGCCCAGGCATAACAAGCGCGGCAGGTTACGCCGGCCAGCCCCTCCCTATACTCACATAGCCGCTATTCATCTGAATCATCAGAGAGTATCAACTGCGCCCTGTAGGACGCAATCATCCCGCGTTCCTCGTCCGTTAGCGTTGTCCGCAACGCCTTATCGAGAATACGGGTGCGGGCGGCCTTCTCCCAGCAAGCGGGATTCTGACAGAGATAGGCCCCCCGCCCCGGCATCTTACCGCCTGGGTCAATCTGCACGCCAGCGTCAGGAGTGCGCACCAGCCGTATCAACTCGCGCTTGGGCCGCACCTGACGACAGATGACGCACGTACGTTGAGGGACATGTTTTCGCCGGGCAGCCATCGCACCTCACCATGCTGGAAAAGGGGAGACTGCTCCCTACCCCTTGTAGTCTTCGTACTCGTCCCACTGCATCCGGCCACGGCGCTTGCGTTTACGGCGGGCCACAACGCGCCCCAGCTCCTCATCGTAAATCAACTCACGCCGGCGCTGCTTGGCACGCTTCCGATCCATGCTGGCCTCGTCCTCCTCGTCGAAGTCGAGGGCCAGATCGAGGTCCTCCTCCTCTTCGTACAGGAGGTCTTCCCCGGAAGGCTCTGCCGGGGTCTCCGCAAGAGACCTGACATGTTGCTTCTTCGGCCTGGGTTCCTCTGGAGCTGCTTCGGCGGGGGCGGTTTCCTCTCTGACGGGCGTAGCCGCCTCTTCCGCTCCCTCAAGCCCCATCAGCGCAGACATCCGGGCAACCAGAGCGGCCCGCTCGGCGCGGGCGCGAGCCTCCTCTTCGTCCAGTTCGGGTTCGGCCCGGGCAGGCTGCTCAGAGACAACAACCTCTTCTTCGCCCTCCGCTGCAGGCTCGGCCACCGGAGCCCCGGCAACAAGTTCTTCTTCCGCCGCCTCCTCTGGCTCCTCAGGCACGGCCTCCGCCTCAGCCGCCTCCTCGACGGTCTCCGCTGCCTCTTCCGCCGCCTCGACCTCTTCCCCGGCCACTTCCTCGGCGACCGGCTCGGCGAACTCAATTGTATTGATCAGAGTCTCGATCGCCTCAAGCATAGATGGTTCAAAACCGGCTATTTCCTCAAAGCGGGCGGGATCAAGATAGTACTGCTCCATCATCCGCCCCACCGTCCGGTATCCTGCGCCTTCCAGAGCCTCGCGCACCTCGGCCGGAAGATCGGTCTCGCTCAGGGGGTGCTCATAGGCAGCGGGCGGAACCTGCGCCCGCGCGGCCTCAATCGCGGCCCGCCGTTCAACACGGGCCCCCTCGCGGAGATTCAGGCGGTAGCCCTCAACCACGTTAATGAACTTGACCATTAACTGGTAGTCTTCAGGCATGATCGGGCGGTTTTCTTCCCGCTTCCGCATGATGTTCTGAATCTGCTCAACGAGTTCGGCCTGCGCCTCGGCCAGTTCGGCCAGCTCCGGCTCCTGAATGTGGACAAGCGCCTCTTCCGCGCCCTCGGTGATGCTCTTGATGTCAATGCGCCAGCCGGTGAGCTTGGCAGCCAGCCGTGCGTTCTGTCCCTCACGCCCGATCGCCAGCGAAAGCTGATCGTCGGGGACGATAACGGTTGCCGTCCGGCCTTCGTCTGGATCATCATCGAGGAAAACGCTGCTCACACGCGCCGGGCTGAGCGCCTTGGAGATGAAGACCGCCGGGTCAGGGCTCCACTCGATGACATCGATCTTCTCGTTGTTAAGTTCCTTGACGATATTCTGGATACGCACGCCCCGCATC
>DRKO01000453.1 GCA_011051745.1 Chloroflexota bacterium
CGCATCCCCTCGATGAAGGGGGTGCTGATCCACACCTGGGAGCACACCGGAGCCTTCATTCGGAACGCGGGCACGATTGTGCTAGGCGTTTCGCTCGCGATCTGGTTGCTGCTCGCGATTCCGGTCAACGCGCCACAGGGAGCACGTTTCGCACAGGTGGGGACGGAGCACAGCGCCCTGGCGGCGCTCGGTCGGGCCATTGCCCCCGCCTTCACCCCCGCCGGATACGGCGAGTGGGAGCCCGCGGCAGCGCTGGTGACGGGCTTCGCGGCCAAAGAGCTGGTCGTCTCGACGCTGAGCCAGATATACACCGGCAGCGAAGGGAGCGTGCCGGTAACCGCCGGGGAGCCGACCTCCTTCCGGGACGATCTGGCCGAGATCGGGGCGACGTTCGCCGTTGCGACGTGGGACACGTTCCGGGCGACGCTGAGCCTGATCCCCGGCGTGGACCTGTTCGGCGAGGAGGAAGCGGGAACCATAGACACCGCCCTGACGGGCGCACTGCGGGAGGCGTTCACGCCCCTTTCGGCGGTCGCGCTCTGCGTCTTCGTCCTGCTGACCGTCCCCTGCGCGGCCACCACCGCCGCGCTGCGGCAGGAATTCGGGCTGAAGTGGGCAGCCTTCAGCGTCGGGATGATGCTCACCGTCTCGTGGATGGTCTCGGTGCTGGTGTATCAGGGCGGGCGACTGCTGGGGTTCGGATGATGGGCGTCAGATGACGGGCACACAGGAGAGCCGGTCGCCGCTCTACGCGGTGCTGGAGGCCATCGAGGAAGCCGATGGGCCGGTCAGCGTGGCACAACTGGCCCGTGAACTGGGCATCGAGGCGGGCGCGGTCGAGGGGATGATCGACTTCTGGGCCCGCAAGGGGCGGTTGCATCTGCTGGATGACGCCGCCTGTAACACGCAATGCGCCTCCTGCCGGTTGCAGGGGAGCTGTCCGCTCCTCTCCTACGCGCCCCGACGCTATCGGGTTACTCACGGGGAAGACTCGCCGGACGGGGAAGCCTGACCACCGCCCGGCCCGCTTCTCCGCTCAGGGGGTCAGCGGCACGCTCACCGAATCCGTCCCATCCTCCAGCCGCAGCCGGAGGCCCGTTCCGCCGTCGTACAGGCCGACCCGCAGCGCGGCAACCTGCCCCGGCTCAACCGCCAGCCGGTGAACGTCGGTCACCACCTCACCCGGCAGCCAGCCGGTCGTCGGGCGGGTCCCCTCCGCCGGAAGGCGGTCGCTCTGCGCGATGAGATTCCCTTCCCCATCCAGCGCGTGGACAAAGACCGTGTAACTGATCGGGACATCCGCCCCGGCCTGCCAGACCAGCGTTACCGCCAGGGTTGTTTCGTCCGCTTCTGCGGTCAGGCCCAGCAGCGTGATCTGCCCCCCGAACGTCGCCCCGACGGGCACATCCACCGGCGGCGGCTCGAAGGTCCGCGCCACTTCCCGAACGGTCAGCCCGCCCAGCAGAAGAGGCTCCGCCCCCGTCCCCGTCAGCCCGATGGCGTGCTCGCCCGGCTCCGCCCCCGCCGGAACGCGCAGCAGGGCCTGCTCACGCCAGACGGCCCCCGACGGAACCGACCCCGCCGGGCGGGTGAAGGCGGCAACGGCCAGCGGCTCCCCGTCGAACGTCAGCGTCAGCGCCGGAACGCCGGTCGAACCTCCGCCTTCGTTTGCCCAGAAGAGCGTCACCAGCACCGTTTCGCCCGGCCACGCCGCCTGCCGATCAAGGTTGGCCCCCAGCAACGTTAACCCGCCCACATCGGCCCCGATCGGGCGCTGGATGCCCGGTTCTCCCCCACCCCACGCCCGGCGCGGCCATGCGACCTCGAGCGTGCCAACCGGAAGCTGCGTGGTCACGCCCCCGGCGGGGCGCGGCGCGGTGAGCGGCTGACCGGTGTCCCGGTCAAAAAGCGTCACGGCCAGCGTGTAGGTTCCCGGCGGCGTCCCCGGCAGCAGGCGGATGAGCTGGCTGTCCGTTACGAACGTCTCCGGCGGCCACAGGAACGTGGGTAGCGGCGGCTCCTCATAGCCGCGCGGACGCGCCCCTTCTTTCTCGCTCCAGATCAGGCCCTCCTCATCCAGCACAGAGAGCGCCACCTGCGTGTTGTGAGTCGTTTCGGCGGCCCGCGCCCAGTACGTATCCACGCGGATTTCCTCGTCGGCGGGACGGGGACCGTCCGGCAGGTCATAGCCCAGCAGCCGTACCTGCCCCTCAAACAGCACATCGGCGGGATGCTGCGGGGCGGGCGGACGGGTCACCCGCCAGGGCGCGGGAACGTCGTCCGGCCACGCCGCCCGCGCCAGACTCAGCGCCACCCCGACGGCGGCCAGCGCCAGCCACATCGCCCGCCGATCGCGGGCATCGGCGGAACGCTCCGGCGCTCCGGCGCGGGAGTCGTCTGCGCCCCCCCGCCTCAACGACAGGCCCACCAGCGCCGCCAGCCCCAGCCCCCCGATCAGCGAGATCGCCGAGGAGACGGCCCGCAACGGCGTTGTCCCGAAGCGGATCACGACCTCATGCTCGCCTGCCGGTACGGTGAACGTGATCAGCCCGCTCTCCGGCTCCGGCGTGATCGCCGTTCGCTCCCCATCAATGCGCACCACCCAGCCGGGGAAAGCATAGCTCAGATAACGGGCGGTGAACGCCTCCGGCGTGCTGATCGTGGCGGTTGCCCCCGGCGGACGATAGCGGACCGCGACCTCTGCGCCGGGCGGGGCGGCGCTCACGTCAAGGCGTTGCGGTGTGCGTCCGGCCTCATAATCGGCCAGCAGAGGCGAGTCATGCGGCGGCGTCACGCCCGCCGGAAAGTAGCTCCCCTCGTTGTCCAGCCCCGGCAGTACGTCCCGCTCAAAGCGGTTGACATCTACAATGGTCGGGCGTGGCGGCAGAGGACACCACTGGAGCGGGTAGCTCTCCGGCAGCGCGGTGACGAGCAGGAGGATCGCCAGCCCGCCCGTCAGGGCCGGGACAGCCCGGCGTCGGTGTTGCGCGGGCAGCCAGCACCGGATCGCTCCCGCAGCGGCCCCGGCCAGCACCGCCACCCCCAGCGCCGCCCGCCCCACCAGTCGCCAGGGGAATTGCACAAAGGCCAGCACCGGAATCGCATCCCAGACGGGACGGGAGAGGGGAAAGACCATCAACAGGTAGCCGATCCCCATCACGGCGAAGGCCGCGATCTGTGCCCGTCGCTCCCGATCACGACAGGCCAGCCACCCGCCGACGCCCCCGATCAGCGCCATGATCGCCATCACCAGCCCCAGCCGGATCACCATCGGAGGGTTGAGCCAGGCCGGATTGACCGGCGCGGGCGGGGCGAAGACCTCCGCCGGAGCGACGAAGTTGTAAATGTAGCTGTTGTTGCGCGTTGCGGTTGCCGCCCCGATGCGGATCAGGTTTTTCTCGAAGAAGGCCGGAACCCAGTAGAAGGCCGCCAGCACCAGCCCGCCCGCGTAGGCGACCCCCATTCGGAGGAGGGAGCGCAGCCCCCCGACCCGGCGAGGCACATCGCGGTTCCGGGGGCGTTCCGGCCACCCGATCAGCAGCGCATACCCAGCCAGCGCGGGGGCCATCAGCAGGGCCGAGATATTGTGCGAGAGGATCAGCGCCGCCCAGCCAAGCGCCGCCCCCGCCGCCGCTCCGAGGCCGCGCCGCGACCGGCCCGCCCGCCAGAAGGCCCGGAAGACCCAGGGCGTCAGCGCCAGCGCGACCGATTCAGGCAGCGCCCCCCGCCGGAAAACGTTCAGCAGGACGTAAGGCGCGGCCATCGCCGCCGCGCCCGCCACCAGCCCCGCCACCTCATCGTCGAGAACGTCACGCGCCAGCCGGTACGTGCCCCAGCCAGTCGCCAGAATCGCCAGCGCGGCGGTCAGGTTGAGCGCACGGGGCACGCTGAAGCCCGCCAGCGCCAGCCCCAGCACCAGATAGCGCGGCAGGGGCTCGCGGTAGTTGAAGAACGGCAGGCCGTACCCCAGCGCCGCGTCGGGCATCCAGCGCGAGTAAAGCAGCCCGTGCCGGACGCTGTACTCCAGCGCCGCCGTTTGATAGTAATACAGTTGTCCGTCGTCAGTACAGGGGACATCCGGCCCCAGCAGCGGCCAGATCAACGCGCCGCCGAGGAGAGCAAGAATCAGATAAGGACGCAACGCCCGCCACAGGTTCCGCATGGCGCGGAGTATACCACAGGCCGGGGATGCGCCGTGAGGGCAACGTCTCGGCTCGAGTGTACCCCCGCCGCTCTGCCTGCTTACCGGGGAGAGGAGAGGAGGGAAGCACAGCAGAGCGGCAGGGAGCTACCGATGGAGGGCCTCCCTACACCATGTACCAGAGGAGCGAAACCCCTCCCATCACGTTGTTGAGCTGGTTGATGATCGAGTTGTACGTGTTGTCAATGCCCTCTCCCAGCAGCGTGAGCGCCAGAAGAGCGGCCAGGCTCACCAGAATCAAGATAAGAGCGTATTCAACCAGCCCCTGACCCTGCTCTCCACCCGGAGGTCGCAGGAGACGTTCCACAAAGACAATGACTCTTTCCATAAATACAACCTCTTTAATCGCTCTATGACGCAATGAATAACAGGTATGCTCATTTTAGCATAGATACCCGTTACAGAGGGATAAAGATCGTGAAGATCGCATGAAGATATCATTACAGATTCATAAAGATCGACCCGGAGAGGGTGTTTCCGGGCTGATCGGGCAAAGCAAAAGCCGCTCGCGAAGGGAGCGGCTTCCTGTGATAGTGTGCCGAGGCCCAGACTTGAACTGGGGACCCCTTGATTTTCAGTCAAGTGCTCTACCAACTGAGCTACCTCGGCAGTTGACGCCTCTATTTTATCGCGTCGGGGGAGGCTGTCAACATCTGCCGGGGATAAAAATCCCCTTTCAGTAGGTCACAATGACCCGTGTCCCCGGCTGTCCTGCCTCCGCATCCGGCAACGTCTCGAAGGTGAAGTAGTTGGGATACGGCGTCGTCCAGCGGAACACCCACTGAGCGTGAGAGGGCAGCATGTTGATGCAGCCGTGGCTGTGCATGCGTCCGTAGTCATTGTGCCAGTACGTGCCGTGCGTCGCCACCCAGCGCCGGTTGATGTAGCACACATAGGGAATGCCGGGCAGGTTATAGGCCCCCGGCCCCAGCCCACCGGCCATGCGATGCCCGTGCCGCTTGCGCAGCACCGTAAACTCGCCGAGCGGCGTGGGCGTGCCGGGCATGCCGGTTGAGACCAGGACCGAGAAGACCGGCTGATCCCCCTCAAAGGCGGTGAGGCGCTGGTTGCGGATGCTGATCTCAATGCGCTTCTCCTCCGGCGGCACATGCGGCGAGATCGGCCCGACTTCCTCCGGCGGGATGATGCGCACATCCCCCGCACGCAGCCAGTAGGCGGCCCCGTAGCCCTCGTCAATATGATAGAAGCCGTTCTCCTCGCCGACGATGCGATGCACCGTGCTGTAGATCATGCGCGTCCAGACCGGCGCGTCGAGGCTGGGGATGGTACGCGCCTCGGCGAAGGGCACGGTGACGGTTCCCCACGCCCCGCCTTCCCCGATCGGGATAACGGGGTTGTCGGGGACGTTATTCACCGGCTGCACCCATGATGAATAGATGTAGCCCCCCTCAACCTCCAGCCAGGTAGAATTGGTGTGGTACAGCCCCTCGCCGACCACCGCGCCGAGCACCGGCACGATGGTGTTGTAGTTCAGGCCGCCGACCACACGGGCACGCCAGCTCGGCTCCTCGTAGACGCGCATCCAGTTCAGCAGGATGCGCCCCAGCGGCGAGCCGTCCCAGTGGGTGATGGGGGGCGGCGCGGCTTCCTCAGGCAGCGGCTCGTCGTTCAGCAGGCGCGGGTTCCACATCAACCCCACACCGGCCATTCCGGCTGTCTCCAGAAACTTTCGTCGCGATAACCCTTCGCTCATCGTTTGCTCTCTCTTCCCTGAAATAACTCCGCTACTGTGTGGGCTTCCCGGATCATCATTGTAGCACATAACCCATTTCCGGCGCATGTCTCCTACCGGAAACGCTCCAGCGGCTGAACGTCATAGCGCCCCAGAGCCTTTCGGAGCCAGACCCCGGCCATCTCCAGCATGGTCTGGAGCCCGCCGCCCAGCACCGTCACGGTCGAAACGTCCTGATTCACCAGCCTGACCGGTATCGAACGAATCTCAACCCCAGCCTGATTGAGCAACAGGGACAGCTCAACATCGAAGCCGAAGCGCTCGACTCTCAGCATGGGGAACAGCACCCCGGCCAGTTCCCCGCTGAAGCCCTTCAGGCCGCACTGAGTATCCAGATCGCGCCGCCCGATGATGGCCCCGGCCAGCCATCCGAACCCCCTGCTGCCCAGCCGACGGAGCAGGGGAAGCGCAACATCGCTGGCGGAGCCCGGCAGCTTCCGGTTGCCAAAGACGGCGTGGGCCTCCCCGGTCGCGAGCAGCCCGTAGCACCGTCCGATGCTATCCAGACTGTAGGGGAGGTCTATGTCGGTGAAGATGCGATACTTTCCCCGCGCCCTCAGCATCCCCTCCGAGACGGCGCGGCCCTTCCCCCGGTTCTCCTCCAGCCGGACGTAGCGACAGTTCCCCTGAGCGCACAGTCGCTCCGCCTGCCCGGCGGTCTCGTCCTCGCTTCCGTCGTCAACCAGCACGATCTCCCACGACACGCCCAGACCATCCAGATACGCGCTCAGCGTCTCCAGCGAGCGCCGGAGCAGAGGGGCGGCATTGTAGGCAGGCAGGATGACCGATAACTCACAATCTGAGGAAGGGGAGCGGGGCTGCGGACTCATAGGGGGTTATCCGCCCGTACTGATCCCGACGATCACAACGCCGATCATAATAACCAGCATCCCCAGCCAGCGGAGGGGCGGGATCGCCTCGCCGAAGAACAGGTGCGAGGCGAGCGGAACGAGGATATACGTCAGCGCCAGCACCGGATACGCAATGCTGAGTTCCAGCCGCGACAGGACCACCAGCCACAGGGCGAACCCGAAGACATATACCAGCCCGGCCACATAAAGCAGCGGCTGGCGGAGCAGAGCCCGGAGCACGATTACGAGCTCAGAGGGAGTAAGCGCCGGGATCGGCCCCAGGGCCATCATCACACGTTTTAACAAAAGCTGACCGGCGACGGCGACC
>DRKO01000454.1 GCA_011051745.1 Chloroflexota bacterium
CTGGTCGCCCTCCTGATGGGATACATGGCTCAGGCCAGCCTCACCAACCGTCATGATGGTTTCACGGGGGGGCTGCTTTACGGACTCGCCGCGCTGGTGTGGCTGGGGCTGCTGATGTTCGAGATCGCGCCGCCGGATGGCGGGCTGCTGCGGCGTGGCCCCCGCGTGAGGGGCGGGGGAGCGGCCCGCCCCTTGCAGAGGCTCAACGATACGGCGCTTTACGTGCGGCTTGTCCTGGTCTCGCTCGCCTTCGCGCTTTCTGCGGTAACGTATCTGCTGAGCGCCGATAATCTGTTCCGCCTGCCGGGGGTGGCCGCCTGGGTGTTGAGCGTGGCCCTCTGGATGGTCCTCGCTGCCGGGCGGGGGCCGGATGAGCTATGGCGGGATGTCACCGGCTGGCTGAGGGGGGTAAGGTTGCCTTCTCCGGCGTCGCTCAGGGCGTCTTTGCTCCCCCTTGCTGCGCTGGCGCTGATCGTGGGGGTGGCGGCTTTCTTCCGCTTCTATCGGCTGGACGCCATCCCCAACGAGATGACGAGCGACCACGTGGAGAAGCTGCTCGACTCCTACGATGTCGCAAACGGCATCTACCACGTCTTTTTCACGCGCAACGGTGGGCGTGAGGCGATCCAGTTTTATCTGGTGGCGCTGGCGAGCAGGCTCTTCGGCACGGGGATGACGTTCCTGACGCTTAAGCTCGTCTCTGCGCTGGAGGCAATGGCCCTGATCCCCCTGATGATCCTGCTGGGGCGTGAAGTGGTGGACGGGGAGACGGGGTTCTTCGCCGCCGCGCTGCTGGCGATCTCGTGGTGGCACACGGCGCTGGGGCGGCTGGCGTTGCGAATCGTCCTGACGCCGCTCGTCTTCACGCTTGTGCTGGTGACGCTGATCCGGGGCATCCGGACGGGATCACGGCGGGCGTGGCTGTGGGCCGGGGTGTGGATGGGCGTGGGGGTATACGCCTATCAGGCGATGCGGATCGCCCCGCTGGTCGCGGTGGCGGCTTTCCTGACTGCTGTGGCCGGGCCAGTTGTGTCGGCGGTGCATGCCCGCTTCAGGGGCCAGCCGGACGCGGTCGCTCAGCAGGCGCGGGCAGCGAACATCGTCGGACGGCAGGCGCTCAATCTGGCGCTGGCCGGGCTGGTGGCGCTGGCGATCTTCGTGCCCATGCTGCGGGCCTGGCATGATTACCCCGCCGAGGTGTGGAATCGCGTCATCAACCGGACGACGAGCAATGAGGTGGCGATTCAGGAGCCACCGCTCCGTGTGTTTGTCCATAACTACGCGGACGCGCTTCGCATGTTCAATCTGCGGGGCGATGTGGCCTGGATCAGCGCGTTGCCGGGGGCGCCGATGCTCGACCTGATCACGGGGGTGCTCTTCGTTCTGGGGCTGGTGGCCTGGCTGGTGCGGCTGCGCGTGCGGCGCGATCCGGTGGATGCGTTCCTGCTGCTCGCCGGGTTGATTATGCTGCTCCCCTCGGCGCTGGCGATTGCCTTCCCCATCGAGAACCCCAGCGCGACGCGGGCGAGCGGCACGATCCCGATCGTCTTTCTGGTGGCGGCCTGGACACTGGCGCTGATCCGCCAGCACTGGACGGCAACGCTGGGCCGCCGGGCAGGGCTGGCGCTTTCCGGGCTGCTGATCGCCGTTCTGCTCACTGCGAGCGCGGTTCTCAACTACCGGACCTACTTTGTGGGGTATGCAGAGTCCTACCGCCGGGCGGCGCTGAACCCCGGTGAGGTGGCGGACGCGGTGCGGGAGGTCAT
This sequence comes from Chloroflexota bacterium, assembly GCA_011051745.1. GTDB lineage: Bacteria > Chloroflexota > Anaerolineae > Aggregatilineales > UBA3940 > DRKO01. The sequence goes on from DRKO01000454.1 coordinate 1,767, forward strand.
CGGGCCGGAGGCTTCGCTGGAGGGCGTCTGGTTGCAGGGCTGGCCCTTCTGGCACGATTACCGTGCCATCGGCATCGAGGCCGGGGACCTCACGTTTGATCACGCCATCGTGGATGTGGAGATGCTGCGGGCCTATCTGGAGAACTTCCCGGAGACGTTCGAGACGCGCCCGCTGGTCTTCATCGTCCATCCAGAGGACGAAGAAGCGCTGGCGATCCTGAGCGAGCACTTCCCGGAGGGGCGGGCGGAGTACCACATCAGCGAGACGCCGGGGCGGGACTTTATCCTCTACGTTGTGCCTGCTGAATAGAGTCGCTATGCTAAGGATTCGGGGTTTCTGGCGTGTATAACTTGTTTGGCGGTCTGCTATATGGAGGCTGTCTCCGATGCATAGGAGATATGAGGAATTGGAACAACGTATGCAAAAACTTGCGGAGAGTGAGGGAGCAGTTTTGGTCCCCAATCCGCGCCCCAAGTGCCCTGTGCAGTATGTCTTTGTATGTATGGAACCTTCATTAGGGCGGTGGGCAAGCACGGTTGATGAGGCAAGGGAAAAGGTAGAGGCAGGATTCCGGAACTTTCTCTTCTCCATCGAGGATTTCATTCTTCATTTTTGTGCTCGTCATTACCTTTGCAGTCCGGGCGAATCTTATCACATTACTGACTTGTCCAAGGGTGCTATGCTCGTAAGAGATGCGAACAGTGCACGATATGAACGGTATGACCGATGGTACGGCCTGTTACTCGAAGAAATAGGCATCGTATCTGCACCCGATGCGCAGATCGTGGCTGTTGGCAGCGTTGTTGCTCGCTATCTGGAAAGAAAACACTTTCCGAGGCCATTCATTTCAGTATTGCATTACTCTGGCCAGGCAGCGC
>DRKO01000455.1 GCA_011051745.1 Chloroflexota bacterium
GAAGCCTTCGGCGACGACCACTTCATCCTCCGGTTCTTTGTCCGGGCCTTCGATGGTTCGTGCCAGGCTCAGCTCCCTGGCCGTGTGGCCGTAGGCCTCGTATTCAACTCCGGCGGCTTCCAGCATGGTGTGGAAGACGCGCCGCGCCGAGATGTTGTGCTGGACGCGCTCCCCCGGCGGGAACATCTCCGGATAGTGGATCATCAGCGGCACACGCACCAGCTCGTTGTAGATCACGAACGCATGCCCCATGAAGCCGTGATCCCCGTGGCTCTCGCCGTGATCGGCCACGACGATGACCATCGTATTCTCAAGCTGGCCGGAGCGCTTGAGGTAGCGGAACATCCTGCGCAACTGGCGATCCTGATAGGCGATCTCGGCGTCGTAGACATCCCGCAGCACCGTTTCCTGCATCTCGTCGAAGGGTTCGATCAGCGGTGCCACCCAGCGATAACTCTGCGTGTTGAAGCGCTGGAGAAACTCACGCGCCTCCCGGTCTTTCTTCAGATAGGGGGCCCACTTGTCGAGCACCTGACGCGGCGGGTAGTACGGGAGATGGGTCTCCATCATGTTGATGAACATGAAGAGCGGTTTCTCAGGGTGTGTGCTATGGTGATAGCGCAGGTAATCTGTCACATCCTGAAGTGACTGCCTGGTATCCCCCTTGAACTTACCCATCCGCGTCCAGAAGGGCACGAAGATCGGCATCATCGCCAGCTTGAGCAGCAACGGCGAGCGGCCAAACTGGCGTTCAATCGGGACCGATATCTTCTGGAGGAGCTTTACCGCTACCTGGTGGGCCCGCTTGACGACATCCGCATCTCCGATGTCGGGGATGTCGGGGAAGGTCCCGCTGTAGTTGTAAAAACGGTTAAACCCCCGGTCCAGGCCATTATCCAGCAGACCGACCAGGGGGTTATTGCAGAAAGCGATGGTTTCGTAGTCGTGTCTGCGTAGCAACTCGGCGATCGTTGGGATGCTCTCCGGCAGGGAGATATACGACTGGACCGTCTGGTGTACAGTGGGGTACAGCCCGGTAAACATGGAAGCGTGTGACGGGATGGTCCAGGGGGCAGCGGCGATCGCCCAGTCGAAAATGGTAGACTGCTCCGCCAGCGCTTCCATCGTTGGCGTCGTGTCTTTCTCATAGCCGTAGATGGACATGCGCTCGGATCGGAGCGTGTCCAGTACCAGTAAGATAATGTTTGGCTTTCTGTTCATGCGGAGTACCCCCTCAACAGCCGGGCTTATTTTCATTGATTATTCTATCGCAAGCCCGAGGGTTTGCCCATTCGGCACAACGGGGAATCCGGGCCGACCGCATCAAACGCGGTTCAGTCCGTCCATTCTCAGCGCAGAGCAGGCTAGAAGTTTGATGAAGGTTAGGGTAGAATCCCCCCGCATCCACGTGGTATCCCATTTTAGTACCTCCGAGGCCACAGGAGAGAGAACAGGGTGAGCATACTTGACAAAGTATGGCATGTCTACGTAGGCGACTCATGGATCGGGACTCTGGCCCCCACCGGGGCTGATGATAGCTGGTACTACGCCGACTTCACCGAAGGCGATGCCTGGGGCAATTTTGCCCCCTGGTTCCGGGAGGCCCTGGCCGCTTTTCAGGCTGAGGATGCGGAGGCCCTGGAGAAAGTATATTCCCAGCTCTGGCTCATGGGGCTGGTGATCAGCGCCGAGGACGGAGAGTCGTACACCAACCCTACCGTGTACATTGACGGCGCAAACGCCTGGTTTTCCGTGTAGGAACGTATGACCGTCGCCCCTCCCCATATCCAGGAGATTCTGGACACCCTGCCGAGGCGGCCCGGCGTGTACCTGATGAAAGACGCGCAGGGCGATGTGATCTACGTGGGTAAAGCGGTCAACCTGCGCAGTCGGGTACGCTCTTACTTCCAGCCAGGCGTACTGCATCAGGCGCACAGCAAAACGGCCCGTCTGGTGAGCCAGGTGGCGGATATCGAGGTTATCGTCGTCGACTCGGAGCTTGAGGCTCTGCTCACCGAGATCAACCTGATCAAAGCCCACCAGCCCCGTTATAACGTCCGCCTCAAAGACGACAAGCGCTATCCCTACATCAAGGTACACTGGGCCGACCCTTTCCCGAAGGTGACCGTCACCCGGCGCATGGTGCAGGACGGCTCACGATACTTCGGCCCCTACACCAACATGCGGGCCGTCCACCAGACACTTGACGTGCTGCGCAAAGCCTTTCCCTACCTGACCTGTGATCGCGCGATCACCGGCCAGGACGAGCGGGCCTGCCTGTACTACGACATCAAGCTGTGCAACGCCCCCTGTATCGGCGCGGTCAGTCAGGAGGAATACCGCGCCATGATTCAGGGGCTGATGGACTTTCTGCGGGGCCGCTCCACGGAGATCATCAAGGGGCTGCGGAGCCAGATGCAGGAGGCATCCGACCGGCTGGATTTTGAGCAGGCCGCCCGCCTGCGCGATCAGCTACGCGCCCTGGAGCAGATTTCCCAGCGCCAGAAGGTCGTTTCGGCCACGACCATCAATCAGGACGTGATCGCCTTCGCCCGCGAGCAGGGCGATGCCTGTGTGCAGATTTTCTTCATCCGCTCCGGCAAGATCATCGGGCGCGAGCACTATATACTGGAGGGCACAGAGGAGGAGAATCCGGCTGACATCATGGCCGGGTTCATCAAGCAATTTTACGACAAGGCCGCCGAGATTCCGCCGGAAGTGCTGCTCCCCCACGAGGTCGAAGAGGCGAAGGTCATCGAGCACTGGCTGCGCGATAAACGCGGCCACAAAGTGGTGCTGAAAGTCCCCCGGCGAGGGCAGAAGCGCGAGCTGGTCCGGCTGGCTGCCGAGAACGCCGCTGAGACGCTCGGCATGTTGCGTGCTCAATGGCAGGCCGACGCTCACCGGCAGGAAACCGCCCTGCGCGAGATTCAGGAGGCGCTGGGGCTGGAAGGCCCGCCTAACCGCATTGAGTGCTACGATGTAAGCAACACGCAGGGAACGGCCATCTCAGCCAGCCGGGTTGTGTTCGTGCAGGGCGTGCCGCGCAGGAGCGAGTACCGGAAGTTCAACATCCGCTCGGTGCAGGGGCATCCTGACGACTACGCCGCCATGAGGGAGGCGCTCGACCGCCGCTTCCGGCGCTGGCAGGAGAGCAAGCAGGAACTGCAGGACCTTCCCGGCCAGCACCGTGATCCCACCTGGGGCCTGCTGCCCGACCTGCTGATCGTGGACGGCGGGAAGGGGCAGCTTGGTGTGGCGGTCGAGGTGCTGGAGCAGTACGGCCTGCTGGGGCAGGTCCCGGTAGCGGCGCTGGCGAAACAGCGCGAAGAACTGTTTGTGCCGGATCGCGATCGGAGCATTGTGCTGCCCCGCCGCTCACAGGGGTTATATCTCCTGCAACGTATCCGGGACGAGGCTCATCGCTTCGCCATCACCCAGCACCGCAAACGCCGCCTGAAAAGGGGATTGGCTTCTCAACTGGACTCCATCCCCGGCATCGGCCCGGCACGCCGCAGGGCGCTCCTCTCGGCTTTCGGGTCGGTGAAAGCCATCCGGGAGGCCAGCGAGGAGGAACTCGCCGCCGTCCCCGGCATCGGTCCCGAACTCGCCGCGACGATCAAGTCGCTACTGTGAAACAGGAAACCCACTTATGGTCAAGCTGATCGTTCTCCTGCGGACGGGGGCCCGCCCACCGCAATACGAAGAAGGCTACAATCACTTTCTGATGCTGCTTGAGAAACTCCCCGGCATTCGGAAGAAGGCCGTCAACTCGGTTTACTCCGGGCCGGGGGGGCTTATGCCCTACCGCACCGTGATCGAGGTCTACTTTGACGACCGGGCCGCGCTGGAAGCCGCCCTGACCTCCGAAGCAGGCGTTGAGGCCGGAAACGCCCTGTTTAACTTCGCCGGGCCGGATGCCATCACGCTGTTTGCCGACGTGATGGAGGAAGCGTTCGACGGCCCGGACGCCGCCGCCCCGCTGGACTGAGCCGCCTCTGCCCATGCGAGACCTCTGGCGTCGTCTATCGCGATCTCCCTTCCTGCGAAGGCTGGCTCCCTCTCTGGTCATCGCTATCTTGGTGCTGCCAGCCGTTCACCCTCTGACCTTTGGCGCATTGCCCGACACACCCGACGGCCTGCTGCACCTGTACCGGCTGATCGCGCTCGATCACGCCATCCGGCACGGTGACCTCTGGCCGCGCTATGTGCCGGGGGCATTGTTCGGCTACGGAGCGCCGATCTTCAACTTCTATGCCCCCCTCTCCCTCTATCCGCTCGAACTCCTGCACCTGATCGGCCTGCGCTTCCTCGACGCCCTGCTCGTCGGGATGGCCCTCTACACGTTCGCCGGGGCCCTCGGAGCGTACCGGCTGGGCGAGGCCTGGGGCGGCCCTGTGTCGGGGATCACGGCCTCGGTCGCCTACACCTATGCTCCCTA
>DRKO01000456.1 GCA_011051745.1 Chloroflexota bacterium
GCATGGCCGGAGCACTGGGCGCGTATCTGCTGGCGAACGGCGTTTTCGACTACGATCCAGAGGCTTCCACCACCCACATGGTGATCGAGCAGGGCTTTGAGATGGGACGCCCCAGCCTGATCGAAGTGGAGGTGGACATCCGGGACGGGATGGTGGTCGAGGTGCGGGTCGGCGGGCAGGTGGTGGTTGTGATCGAGGGCGAGCTGATCCTCTGAGGCCCCTTTATTCCGATTCCCCGCCATCTCCCCATCGGAAGGGAACAAGCCGCTTCACCGTGCGGCGCAGGGCGGCGATCAGGAAAGTGCGCCGCGCCTTCTCCCATGCCTCACGGGCATAGGTGTTGGCCCGGTCGCGGTGCATCGGCGTGGGCGGCGGGGGCGCGTATTGCTCCTCAATGTAGAGGCCCACGATCTGCTGCACCGGCTCCTGCGCGTCAGGGACGGCGGCGCTGATCCGCCCGGCCCGCTCAAGCGGCGTGTCGCCCGGCTCCACCGTTACCCCCAGCCAGGGGGCATAGATGTTCAGGCGAGCGTAGCTGCGGGCAACGTCGCTCAGGTGGAGCAGGCCGCGCTGCTCCACCCAGAACCAGCCCCCGGCCACCGCCATCAGCCCGATCAGCAGAAGCCCCAGCAACCACCACGCCACCGCCGGAAGACGGATTCCCCGATGGGTCTGTGGCAGGTCGGAGGTCTGCTCATCCTCCGGCTGGAGACTGTCATCCGGCGACGGCTCCTCTTCCTCCGACAGCCCGCCGTCGGGCGATTGCTCGCTCTGGCCCGCCGCACCCACCCCGCCGGTCTCTGTGCTTCTCTCCGGTCGGATGATGGGCTGCTCGGAGACGGTCGGCTCGAACTCGATCCAGCCGTAGCCGGGGAAGTAGACCTCTACCCAGGTATGCGCGTCCGATTCGAGGACCCGATACGCGCCGAGTTCCTCGTCGTATTCACCCTGCGCAAAGCCCGCCGCGATGCGGGCCGGAATGCCCAGCGAGCGGAGCATGACGGTCATCGCCGAGGCGTAGTAGTTGCAGTAGCCTTCGGGCCGCTCGAAGAGCAGATAGTCCACCGGCTCAACATCGGGCGGCGGCGGGGCAACACCTTCATTATAGGTGATGTTGTGCCGGAGATAGGTTTCAATTGCACGGGCTACATCGTAGGGGTTGTCGTATGGCTCCGCCAGACGGGCGGCCAGGCTGCGGGTGCGCCCGGTGATCGACTCCGGTAGTTGCAGGTAACGCTCCCGCACCCAGGCCGGATAATCCGTGCCCGCCGCCCGCAGGCTGGCCTCGTCGGCGATGCTGATCGAGGAGGTGGCCCCGTATCCCTCCCCCGCCGTGATGAGGTCCCGCGCCTGCACTGCCGTGACGGTGGCGTACTCGGACGAGCCGGGGAAGGTGTAGACGGCATCGTACCAGATGGGTAACGAGGAGAAGGAGACCGGCTGCGGGGCGGCGTAGAGCAGCCGCGTGGCCGGGATCGCGATCTCGAAGCGTTGCTGAACGTTGCGCCGCAGGGCGTAGGCCTCGTCTTCCTCGTAGCGCAGCAGGCCGAAGTCCGAGCCCAGCCGGGCCTCGTTACGGGTGAACCAGCGGCCATCGCTGTAGATGTCAAATAGCTTGGATCGCCAGTAGTAGCGGTAGCCCTGCGGGGCGTGGACATACATCACGGTGTTGTTGCCCAGACTGACCGGCCCACCCATCTGGAGCACAGGGCCGCCGTAGTAGTCGGGGGTGATGGCACGGCCACCTTCCACGCCGCCGAACAGGCGGTTAAAGGTGTCCTGCAACTGATACCAGGGGTTATCGGAGCGATCCCAGGCAGAGACAAGTTTGCTGCTGGCGGAGGCCGCCGGAAGCGCCCAGGCAACCGCGATCAGGAGCACCACCGAGATCACCCCGGCCCGCAGGAGGTCAAAACGGATGCCGGGCGTGTAGCCGATCCGCTTCTGCCTCCAGATGCGCTCACGGATGACGGCGTTCGTTCGGACGGCCAGCGTGAAGGCCAGAAACAGGTATCCGATCAGGAAAAGGTCCATCCGGGCGGGGCCGTAGTAATAATAGGCGTTGATCAGCAGGGCCAGCCCCGGAGGGATGACGGCGTGCCACAGACGTTGAGCGCGGAACAGATTTGCCACCGCGTTGAAGGCCAGGAACCAGGCCAGCAGCCCCAGCAGGCTGACGAAGATCAGGTTGTCGCGGCTGATCCCGCCCTCGAGGGCCTGCTCAAACCAGACGCTGAAGCGAAAGAGAACCTCCAGCATACGCTCGCGCAGCGTGAGCGTCCCCGGCAGGAAGCGGTTCCCGACCAGCACCCAGACGGCGAAGACACCGTAAACGGTCGAGAAGAGCGTGGTGGTCAGGTCGGAGAAGCGGGAGATCACCAGCAGGTAGGACGCCGCCAGCGAGAGCAGCGTGATCGTGGAGAGAACCCACAGGTTATCCGTCCAGCGGGCGGTGATGACCGCTCCGGCAGGCATCATGAGCAGCAGGCCCAGCAGAAGCAGGCCGGGCAGGTCTTCTTTGAGGATGTCCCCGTAATGCCGCATGAGCGCCCCATCGGCTGCAACCACTCTGACCGTCAGATGATTCTACTGCAAAAGGGCGGAAAAAGCCGATGGGTGGCTGGCTGTTCGCGGTGGGCGATTAAAGGGTGCTACGCCTGCGCGGTGATATCGCCTACCTCCTGCACATCGAGGGGGACGCCTTCCAGCTCGGAGGGCAGGATTTCTTCCGGCGCGAGTTCGTCGGGAGGGCGTTTTTTACGCACCATCACCACGATGGCGATCTCGTCAGTGGGCGTGCCGCCGCGTTGCCGGTATCCCACCCCGACGCCCACCACACCGGGGCGGGCGAGCAATTTCACCTCGTGCCGGGCCTTGACCCGGCGGGCCTGCTCAAAGAGGGCGTTCTGCCGCTGCTCCTGATCGCTCATCGCCTGTCCTCCCCCGGTGGATGATCATCACCCACCAGATTCGCGCGGAAGAAGTCGAGCACCCGCGCAAGATACGTTTCCGGATCGCGTTCATACGCTTCACGGTGGCCTGCTCCCTCGACGCGCCAGAGCGCCTTTGGTTCGCCGCAGGCGGCGTAGAGGGCATCCTGATCAGCGAGCGGCACGAAGGGGTCAGCGTCGCCGTGGATCAGGAGAACCGGACGCGGGCTGATCGCCCCGACGTGCGGCAGCGGGCTGGCCTCACTCAGACGCACCCCCAGACGCAGCTCGATCAGGCGCAACACCAGCCAGACAAACGGCTTCAGGGGCCGCCCCAGCCGGATGCGTAGAGCGCCCTCCAGCGCGTGCGCGATGTGCACATAGCCGCCATCACACACCACGCAGGCGATGCGCCGATCGGCGGCAGCGACGCGCAGCGCCACCGCGCCGCCCATCGAGAAGCCCATCAGGCCGATGCGGCGCACCCCGCGAGCCTGAAGAAAGTCAATCGCTCCCAGCAAGTCCAGCGTCTCTCGCACACCGAGCGTGACGCGCTGCCCTGCGCTGGCTCCGTGCCCGCGCCAGTCAAACTGTAACACATCGAAGCCCGCCGCGACGAACGGCGGCAGCAGATGCGTGTCACCGTCCATGCTGCCGAACATCCCCGCGCAGAAGATCACCACCGGTCGGCGTCCCCCCTCGCCGACCAGCCAGCCGCTCAACTGCACCCCATCGCGCGAGGCGAAGGTGACCTCCTCAAACGGCAGGTTATAGTCCTCCGGCGAGGAAGGGGGGTCGGGCTTCATCCGGCGCACGATCCGCCCTGAAAGCAGCCAGGCGACAATCAGGAGAAGCGCCGCCAGCGTGGCGATCAGACCAAGCAGGAGGTTGAGAAAAGGGAGCACGGCGTCTGGATTCAGCCAGTAGCGATCATGGGGAGTGAGAAAACGACCAGCGCCTTTTTCCACTCCGCGCTTCCTACGCGCATCTCGTCGAGCAGTTCGAGCAGCTCCGGCAGAGAGGCAGCGATCTTACTGGACGGAACGGAGGCGTGGTATTTCAGAACGTCCGCCATCTCGGTGGGCTGCTTCAAAAATCCGAGCACCCAGTTGCACAGGGTGTAGCCGCTCATGATCGTTCCTGAGAGATTGTACTTCTCTTTGATGGCTTCCAGCCCCTCGTCGTAGACCTCGCGGGCTACGGTTAACGTCCTGTGGAGTTCGTCCACGTCCAGACGGCTCACGAGTCGCCGGTAGACGACGTCCTGATATACCTCTTCAGGGGTGAGCGACAACAGATACTCGATTGTCTCGGTGGGGATGCCACTGTGATGTGCCAGTTGCTCTTCTAACATGCTTTCTCTCTGTCCCTTCTTTACCGATGGAGACGGATCACCCGATCCCTCTGGCAGTGCTGATAAGTTTTAATTATTATAGACAGGTTTTTGCAATTCCGGGCGCTCCACCGATCCCTGTAACACAAATGAAAGAGGGGATGGGGCGTTCCGGATCGGGGGCGGAACGTCACCCTTCCGCCCCGGCTCATCCGGGCGTAGAGTTCGCGCTGGCCTGTCTCCTGAGTTGTGCTATACTGGACAGGAGCCGGTAAGCTCCTCTGGAGGAAAATCCTCTCGATTTTCGCTCCTCGGAACTCTCTTCCCTGAAAGTTACCTAGCAGAGGTTGCAGAGCACAGGTGCAAAGCTGTTTATCCACTTCTTCAGGGACCCGCGCAAGTGAGGATGACCTATGTCTGGCCTGATCGGGCGTATGCTCGGCCCATACGAGATCGTGGACAAGATCGGTCACGGTGGCATGGCAGA